>JABHLN010000055.1 GCA_018693105.1 Desulfobacterales bacterium
GTTAATATTCTGCATTGTTTGTTCTGTGGTGGCATAAATGATATTAGTTCGCACTGAATCTTCTTCAATTCCCACCCACTGCATAGCACTGGGGTGATCACCATTATGAGTCATTATAGTAAAATTGATATAATCCGTAAAGATGGTGAAAAAATTCCCATAAACCTTAATGCATCTATAGTTTATGAGGGAGGTAAAGAGGTTGCATCAATCGGTTTTTTCCATGATATGAGGGAAGAATTAAAGATGAAGTCCGAGTTGGAAAAAACTCAGGTTCAACTGCTTCAGGCGGAAAAAATGTCTTCCCTCGGAAAACTGTCTGCAGGCGTAGCCCACCAACTCAATAATCCACTCGGTGGAATAATTCTTTATACAAAATTAATTCTTGAAGATTATGATCTTGATGATCTGGTTAAAGATGATTTAAATCGCATTCTTCATGATGCCCAAAGATGCCGCGATACTGTTAAAGAGTTACTCGAGTTTGCCCGACAGACGAGTCATAATATTAAGGCTCAGGATATTAATGAAGCAATTGGAAGAACACTTTTTCTTCTTGAGAATCAGACACTTTTTCAGAATATTGATATAATAAAAAATTTTGATAAGGGTCTTCCTAAAGTGCCCGTAGACATACAGCAAATAAATCATGTGCTCATGAATATTATCTTGAATGCGGCTCAGGCAATGGATGGTGACGGGAAACTTGAGACTGAAACAGTGTTTGATTCCCGAAATGAAAAAGTTCGGATCAGAATAAGTGATACCGGTCCAGGGATGACTGATATTGTATTGAGACAGATTTTTGACCCTTTTTTTACCACTAAAGAAGAGGGAGAAGGTACAGGTCTTGGACTAAGTATGGTATATGGTATAATTGAAGATCATGGTGGTAGTATCACCGCAGATAGTAAACTCGGGGAAGGGACTTCATTCGTTATTGAACTTCCCCTTAATAGAAAAGAAGAATAAGGAAGTTGCCGTGGAGAATAATACCCCCCCTATAGATATTCTTGTTATTGATGACGAGAAAAGTCTGCGAGACGGTGCGGAAAGAGTTCTTTCCAGGATGGGATGCCGTGTGTCCAAGGCCAGTCGTGGTGTTGAAGGACTGGATATTATCGAAAAGGAAAATGTTTCAATTGTTCTCCTTGATATGAAGATGCCCGGTATTGACGGCATGGAGGTCTTGCGGCGTATTATGATTATGGACAAAGGTATACTGGTGATTGTCATAACCGGTTATGCTACTGTTGAGACAGCAATTGAAGCGATGAAGCAGGGCGCCTATGATTTCATACCCAAACCTTATGAACCTGATCAATTGCGCATAGTAGTAAATCGGGCAATTGATAAGATTCATCTTACCAAAGATGCTGAGAAATTAGAAAGAGAACAGCGAAGAACTCTTGCAGATCTTCATACAGAGCAGAGCCGTGTTCATGCAATCATTGAATATTTACCAAATGGTGTTATGGTAACCGATGATAAGGGAGTTGTTGTTTTAATTAACCCTTCTTTTATAGACTATATGGGGCTTGACCCCGGAACTGAACCAGGCAAAAAACTCGAAAATTATATTGAAGATAAAGATCTTTGCAAATTGATTTCCGATATTTCCAGGGGAAGATATGTTGATTTTGATGATATACCGACCTATGAATTGGATCTTACCGGGGGGAAATTTCTGCTTGTCAGGTCAAGGCCTGTTCTTGGTGAAATAGGGGAGTGTCTAGGGGCTGTAGTAAATCTAATGGATGTCTCAGCTTTAAAAGCTCTTGACCAGGTAAAATCAGAATTTGTGGCAAAGGTTTCCCATGAACTTCGATCACCCCTTTCTACTATACACGAACAACTGGCACTTGTATTAGCGGATATGGTGGATAATATTTCAGATAATGACCAGCATATCCTTTCAAGAGCCAAGGAAAAAACGAAGGGAATGATATCGACAATAGGTGACCTCCTTGACCTTTCACGAATTGAGGCAGGAAATATCGCAAAAGAGATAAAGGTTGTTTGTCTTGATGAATTCATAAAAGGAATTTTGGATTTTCTCGAGGCAAAAGCAAAAGCAAAAAATCAGACATTAATTCTGGAACCCATAGAAGATTCCATACCTGAAATAACAGCCGATCCCATGTCTATTGAAAGTATATTCGGTAACCTTATAACAAATGCAATTAATTATACCCAGGAGGGTGGAGAAATAAAGGTGAATGTTTCTCTTGTGGGCATTAATATCCGCGTAAAAGTATCAGACAACGGGTTCGGTATTGATCCAAAATATATGGATAAAATATTTGACAGGTTCTATAGGGTAAAAAATGACAAGACGCGATTTATTACCGGTACCGGTCTTGGCCTTCCCATTGTAAAAGGTCTTGTTGATTCCCTTGGAGGCTATATCGACGTGGAAAGTGAGGTTGGTATAGGGACAACATTTACTGTGCTTATCCCCGTTAAGACGTCCCGACGGTAATAATTGATGGCGTCTTAAAAAAGTATAACCGATGGCTAAGTAAAAATCTTCATGTACAAGGCATAGAGTTTGACCAGGTGTGAAGGCATACATGTAGTATGTCGAACGTCTGATCAAACTCTATAACGTGGTAGATGGAGATTTTGACGACGCCATCAAGACTAAATAAAAAATTCTGTTTTGCTTGTAACAGTTTTTTTCACTGCATTTAACACATCTGATAGTGTTGAAATAACATTTTCCCGAATATCACCTGCAACCACAAGGAACATTACATCATCACCAACTGAAAGGTCCCTGTCTTCATTTATCTCTATAAGTATTTCGATGATACCGCTTCTTTTTTTATGCTCATCAATTATTGATGTTAGTTTTTCAGTGTCAACCTTTACCCTTAGCCCTGAAACTTTTCCTCCGTCTCTGGATGCATTCCGGACTACACCGTTATGACAAAGGATCATTCCTGCATCATTATAGTCAGGGTGTTTTTTGACGGTTTGAATAAGCCTATTAATATTCATCTTCTATTTCCCTTTAAAGTTAGGCTTTCTTTTCCCCATGAATGCAATAGCGCCCTCCATAAAGTCTTCAGTGCTGCATAATACACGCTGGCTTTCTGTTTCAAGATCAAGCTGTTCCTGAAGGCTGTTTTTCTGGGATTGTGAAAAAACCCGTTTCATGTATGGATAAACCAGAGGAGGGCCTCCGGCAAGTTTTTCGGCAAGGTTAAAACATTCATCCATAAGTTCATCATCGTCAACGCATTTCCAGATAAGACCCCATTCAGAGGCCTTTTCCGCGGACAACTTATCTCCGGTTAATGCCAGTGCCATGCTCCGTGCATGACCGATAAGACGGGGCAGGAACCATGTAGTACCCATATCAGGAACAATTCCCAGTTGAGGCCCGAAGACCTGAACAAATGAAGCAGACCTGGAAGCGATTACAATATCCGGTGCAAGGGCAAGTCCAACACCTCCTCCGGCAACAGTACCGTTTACAGCTCCTATAATCGGTTTTCTGTGGCGCGTGATTTCAAGAATCAAGGGGTTTGTCTGCTCGTACATAAAATTGGCAATATAATCACCAGGGCTTAGTTGAACGGTGTCAGGGGAACTCTGATCACCTGCCTGGGAAAGGTCTGCACCTGAACAGAAGGCCTTACCTGAACCTGTAATAATTACAGCTTTTACTTCGGGATTTCCATCAGACTCATTTAATGCATCACGGATATCAACAATCATCTGTTCGTTGAGTCCGTTGAGTACTTCAGGACGATTAAGAGTAATCAGAGCGATATTTTTCCTGGTTTCAAATAAGATGGTTTCATAACTCATGGCCTTTGTCTCCCTTGTTTTTGTTCTTCCAAATGGTTGAACTGTCAAATTAATTGTTTTACGTTAACCCGTAACAGAATACTTTTAATTGTAATAATCCCATGAATTTTTGTCTATATTTCAAAATGCCCCAATAAAGGCTTCCAGCGTATAATGGAACTAAATTAAGCATTTATAAATTCTCATGTCAAGATTAGAAACTACCTCAAATCTTTTTTGAGATAGTTTCTATGAGGTAGTTTCTAATAAATAACTGCAGGTATCAGGGATCATCCACTATCATTTCTTTTATATATTCATGTGCAGGTATACTTACATTGACAAAAGGTGACTGCTTAATTCCGGGAAAAGTTTTTCAAGAGGTTCATTTTCAAGTTGATTTTTATGATGATCAAACATGATCGAATCCCAGAGTGTGATTATATAGTTCATAGGGTCAGGGACTTTTGATTTATTTAAAAAATAAATTCCGTGAGCGATAATCTCATCCTTTGTTTTGCCTTTGTTAAGAGATTCTTTTACAAATTGTTCCCTTTTAAAAAAATGTCTGAGGCATTTATCCCATTCATGTTTGATATCTTTTACGAAAAATCCATCATGGCTTGTAATAAGCATATCAATGTCCAGTGATTTCAACATAAGTATTGATTCAATATACTCATGTAGATTGCAGTCTAACCATCCGTACCAGGGACCGAATTCCCCGATACCAATATCACTTGCGAAAAGTATTTTTTCTGACGGAAAATTGAATACGGTGTGTGAAGGAGAATGACCGGCTGCTTTAATACATTCAAGAGTTACATTTCCTGATTTGAATGTATCTCCGTCGGCCTGTGTTTTAAAATTATGAACAGGTTTATAATTTGACATTTTTTTAAAATATAAATTCCATTTTTCTGTTGAGCTGTATGATTGACCTGCGGTTTTTTTTTCGAAGAAATTAAAATCGGTAAGATAATTCTCTTCTCCTTCAGGAACTATCAATTCAGCATTTGAATACTCTTTTATCAGCGGGAGGAATCTGGTGTGATCAATATGATGATGGGATAGAAATGCAATGTCAGGTTTTTCTTCTGCAAGAAGCTTTATTGTCGCATCTTCTCCAATGTATATATCAATATAAATTTTGGGTGAAGAGTTTATGAGGATTCCTGCGCTTGCGTGTGAGGATTCATTTTCATCCGGCCCGATATAATATACTTTGTCAGCTATTTTCATTGGTTTCATAATTAATATGGATCCTAATTATTATAAATATTTCCATAATACTCAAAAAAGCGGAGCATAAAATAAAGATCGCTATTTGTAAAGAACTGTATAATGTGTATGAATTTTTTATGGATTTTTACCGGTGTGCTCGTTATTGATTTTCTTCTACCCTGACGATATTATTTAATGTATTTTAAAAAAATGGATAATCGTGTATTATAGCTTATGTACTGAGAATGCATTTATAAATAATTATTTCAATCATTAAAAATGAGGTGTAAACATGGCAAAAAAGTATAGAATAAAAACAGCATGTCCTCAATGCGGCTGCAGTGGTGTCAATAACCTGTCTCATGAGGAAATGATGGAAAGATATGGAGATGTTCCAAATGTTGAAATGGAATGCGGTGAGTGCCTGGAGCAATATCAGACTGATATCAAAAAGGCATGCCCGGAATGGGATCCGGAATGTAAACTGGATGAATAAAGAATAACCTTTTTAACAGGGTTGATATGGAGAATAAAAGTTATAAAGCATTGGTTGTTGAAGAATTAAATGAAAATGAATTCTTCGTGGAAGTAAAAGAAAAGACAGTCAATGACCTCCCGGCAGGTGATGTGGTTGTTCGGGTGAAATATTCTTCATTGAATTATAAGGATGCTCTTTCAGCTATCGGGAATAAAGGGGTTACGAGGAACTACCCTCATACACCCGGAATTGATGCAGCAGGAATTGTTGAGGCAAGCACGAGAGATGAATTCAAACCGGGAGATGAGGTTGTCGTAACCAGTTATGATCTTGGTATGGACACACCTGGAGGTTATGGGCAGTATATCAGGATCCCTGCAGATTGGGTTATTAAACTACCTTCCGGTTTGACTCTGAAAGAGAGCATGGTGTTTGGCACTGCAGGTTTTACTGCAAGTATGTCTGTATATAGATTATCCTCTGTTGTAAAACCTGAGCATGGAGAGATACTTGTTACAGGGGCAACCGGGGGCGTGGGAAGTATGGCTGTAGCTATTCTTTCCAAACTTGGATATTATGTGGTTGCAGCTTCAGGAAAATCAGATGCGGTAGAATTCTTGAAAGAAATAGGTGCAAGTAAAACAATAAGCAGAAAAGAAGTTACTGAAAATAGTGATCGTCAAATCATGAAAGGCCGCTGGGCGGGTGTAATTGATACTGTCGGTGGTGATATGCTTGCAGCTGCAATTAAATCCACTATACACCTTGGTGTTATTACATGTTGTGGTAATGTCGCTTCACCTGAATTACCGATAAACGTATTTCCATTTATTTTACGAGGTGTTTCGCTTGTTGGTATTGATTCCCAGAACTGTCCGTTAAATCACCGAAAAGAGTTATGGGAGAAGTTATCACGGGATTGGAAGCCTGAATTTCCGGCTGATTTCCATAATGAAATATCATTGGAAGAATTGAATGATAATATCCGGTTGATTCTCAAAGGGAAACTTAAAGGAAGGACCTTAGTCAATCTGGGCAGTTAGTGGACCTATGCAAAACCCCACCTTTTTTGTCCATCTTCTGCATCAGACCTGAATTATAATTACATACTTAAAGGATTTTGCTCCTAAAAGATATTGCTTACCTTTTTGGAACAAAATCCTTTTTTCTTCATAGTTTCAATATCATTATTGATGAACTCGTAAAAAATATAACTGATGGCTAAGTATAAATCTTCATATACAAGGCATAGTGGTTGGCCGGACGCGAAGGCATACATGTAGTATGTCGAGTGTCCGGCCAAATGCTATAACACAGTAGATGGAGACTTTTTACGACGCCATCATTATTAACGCCAGGTAATACTCGGGTATTTTCGTGTGGGCATCCTGTGATTTTTGTATTTGGGATAGCCTAACATCATAGCTCCGAAGCATTGATGTCCCTCAGGAAGTGATAACGCTTCTAACATAGGCGGGAAAAAAGTGGATGCTTTTTCAACATATCCGGCCCAGCAGCATCCTAACCCAACGCTGGGCGCTGCCAGTTCAAGGTGGGATAAAGCGATTTTGCAGGAATCAGGAACAATGATATTGTCCTTGTGGCCATGGGCGACTATAACAGCAGGTGCATTCTGGAGAAGGACATCCACACCTTCATCCCATCTTGCCAACGCCAGATCCATGTGGATAGATAAGGCCCTTTCACGCATATTGGTAAGCATCCAGCGCATCCAGTCGGCTATATTCTCTCTAAGTTTATCCAACTCATCCTTGTCACCAATGACCAGCCATTCAACACATTGGGAATTGTATCCGGTCGGCGCATACCTGGCCATTTCAATGAGCCTGGTAAGATCATCTTTGGCAACCGGCTTGTTTTTAAAGACACGTGTTGTACGGCGGTATCTTAAAAAATGTTCGCACTGATCTGCGTCTAACAGAAAATCTTTTTGTACAGGGAGACACTCTTCCCGGGGCATTTCACGAAGAGAAATGCTGCCCGTAGGGCAAACCGCTACACAATGACCGCATCTGAGGCATAACTCTTCAGCATTATCAGAGGGTACAGGATATCCGTCCTCGCCCAATTGGATGTATGAACCTACACATATTTCAGCGCAGATTCCGTCTTTATTACAGGTTTCCTGATTGATATTTAAAAAATCCAAATTCAGCCTCCTTTAAAAAACTTATACAATTTAATTTTTTTATAATTGCATACTGATAAGCATATTTCAACACTGGATGGTTTTTATATTCTGCAGTTTTTTTGCTTACTAATTGTTAAATCAGTCAAAGGACTTGAGTTTTGTGAGGGCTCGTTTCTTGATTAATGGGTCACTTTCTTTAAACACAATCTGTTATTTTAAAATGGTCTATGATTTTTGCCTGGTGTTATAGGGTTTAAAAATCGAGTAGCTGCCGCTTGCTTTTGCTGCTAATACTCCATTGTTTAAAACAACTGACTCAAGGCTTGCTATTGTTTTACCTTTGTTCAGTAATGTTGTGCTGCATTCAAGTAATCCTTTTCGGACAGGATTGAAATAGCTTATTTTGATTTCTATAGTTGCGCAGATTTCATCACTTTCCAATAATGGATAAAGTGCTCCGCCCATTCCGGTATCTGCCATTGAGTAAAGCACACCACCATGAACAACATTATGTGGGTTAAAAAGCTCATCTTTAATTTCTATCTTACAAATACTTCTTCCTTTATCAATATTCTCAAAAACCAAACCAATTAGCTCTGCAAATTGATGTTTCATACCTTTACCTTTTAGACGATATCAGCGATTAAAGTGTTAAGTGTTTTTTTAAAGTTATATAGTAATTTGTTCAATATGTTTCATTTCTATTATGCTAATAACATTTCGATTTTATTGCATTACTATAAAATCTGGTGTATGTTTAAAAAATTGCGGGACCTTACTTAAAGCGGATTTCAATTTAACGATACCGGTTTATTTAGTATTGAATTTTCGTATTTTAACCTTAAAGACCAATGATATTCAAGCATTTTTGATTTTTGGGGATTTCTGTTATCCAATATTTATGTTCGATAATGTTGTAAATTCCGCTATGGCGTTTGTTAAAAAGTACGCCTCATTCCTCAGGATTTGCAAGCCTTGATCTTGAACATTTTACGAAACCGTCTAAATTTTGACTTTTTATGAGTCCATCATCTTTAAAGAGGTTATATTATGAACGGTTATTGTGATGTATACAAACATTCTGGGAAAATTGGACCTGCGGCGTATATGATTCCTGCTGCGGGAATTATTAGTGCAATAGTACTTAGTTTTATTTATGCATATATTACAGTTTATTCTCCTGTTCCCGGTTATATCTCAATAATTTTTGTCCTGGTTTTTGCATTAAGTTTAGGCTTTGTGATTTCAAAGGTATGCTTTTGGGGCAAGTGCCGAAATCAGGTTTTTTTAAATGTTTCGAGTTTTCTTATAGGGACTTTTGCGCTTTATTTTTCCTGGATTGTATTTATTTATGCCTTGTTTAATCAAAATGGGAATACAGAAATAGAACTAAGAATTTTCCGTATGTTTATTTCCCCGGGTGTTGTTTGGGATTTAATCCAGTCAACTAATGAAACAGGCTGGTATTCGATTTTATCCTGGACACCATCTGGGTCTGCTCTGTGGACATTCTGGGGAATTGAAGCAATTATTATAGTTGCGGTTCCTTTAATAATAAGTTCAAAAGTAATTGATTCTGAAATGTTTTGTGAAAAATGTTCTGACTGGTGTGTTTCTGTGGAAGCCCTGAATTTGGCTATACCGGATGATGATGAATTGCTAAAAGAGATAAAAAAAGGTGATGCTGAGAGTTTAGCTGATTTAGACAGGGCTCCCGAGGCAGAATATTCATACATCAGTGTTGTGCTTCAATATATCAGAGTAGCTCTTTATTATTGTAATGGCTGTAACGTTACTGCCGGATACAAATTGAAACATGTGACGAAAAAGACAGGTAATGAGGAAAAAGAAAAAGAAAAAATCGAAAACATTACCGGCTTGTTTGTTTTGCCCCATGATTCTTTTGAGAAATTGAGTGATCTTAGTAATCGCCAGGATTATGATTCCTGAACACTATGCTCATATATACTTTTATTAAGCGGTTTTTATTTACGCAATGTTGCAATAAGTCTCTTTGGATTAAGAAACAGCTCTAATGCATCCTTTGCTGACTTACAGACAATATCTGATTCCATTAATGACAATACATTGCTTCCTTCTGCCTGGAGCAGGCAGATTCCAAGTGCTGATTCCTTAAGCATAAGCTTGTCGTTGCGGCCATTACCCAAACTCGCAACCGATGAAGCACCCAGTTTTTTTATATAATCAAGCTTTCCATGGTCCTGATTCTCCTGTGGTAATACTACCAGCTTCACAGGCAGATCAGATAATTGTTTTTCTGCTATACCAAATGTATCAGCGGTTATTACATGAATCTCAAGATCAGCTGACAATTTCCGAAGTAGCGGATCAATTTCCGGGAACAGTTTTCCATCACAGGCTAATGTCCCGTTGTAGTCACTGACAATATATTTCAAGCACAGTCTACCATGTCCCGGTATATCGATTTCTAACATAATCTTATATCCCTTTTGTCAGTAATTTCATGGAAAGATTACATTCTTCCGCTTAAAGCCCGGTACTTTCTGACAAAATCTACCGGTTTATAACTTAGTTTTGCTTGACGCAATCCGGTGTTTCCTAAATCCTGCTCTCTGTTTATGGTGCTATATTTCTCAGGAAGAATAGAGGCAAAGGCCTGATTCACGAACTGCCATATACCTTTGTATCCATTGACGGCTTTTTCAAAGTGAATGGCGAAACTTTTACCCCCTGCCAACTCTTCTCCCAGTGAATAGGCCACAGGCAGGTCTTTAACGTAATATATCCCTCCGCATAATTGAAGCTCCTCAGTTTTTTCAAGAGCCTCTTTTGCAGGATTATAATCTCCGGGATTGTCCCGGCCCTGGCGCCAGGTCTCTAACACCTGAAGAGCATCCTGCTTGTGTTCTTCGAGTAAAGGTTTGCCCTCATATGTATGGTTATTAAGAAAGCCTTTGATTAGATTACGTTTTTTATGAAATTTTCTTCCCGAAAGCCCTGAAAGATCTTCACGCAAGTATAAGTAATCAAAATTATCCCTATCTTCAGAAACAATATAACCCATTGCTGCCAATTCTTCTTTCTGGGTTTGTGATATGCATTTCAGCATAGTAAATTCATTAAACAACAGCTTCAATATTCTGTTCTCCGGAAGCCCGAAGGGTAGCATAAAAAAGGGTGCTTTCCCATCATCTCCTGAAATCATAAACAGTTTTTCCGAGAGTCTGGAAATTTGATAATTATGAGCTTTTCTGAACAGATAAAGATTAGCGAAGGTGAATTCTGAAATCCCATCCGGCAGTTGTTGAAAAAGCGGATGAAGAACTTGACGCATCATCAGGTCAAGTTCAGACGCATGCGGATAATCAGGAATCATGAATTCTCCTCCGGTCTTGTTTTGTAGAAGTATGCATAATTACCCTCGATATATCCCCTCAAAAAAAGGTATTGGTCCGTTAAGGACCATTTCTGCGCAGGCGAGTGATCCTCTTGCTGCCCGATCAGTACCAACGCCTCTTGCCTGTATGCCGTCACCGCATAGATAGAGATTCTCAAGTCCCGGAATCTTGTTTGGAAGCCTTCCTTTACCTGTAAAGCCCGGTTTAGATGCGAGGTTATAATCGTAGAGATGGCGATTACGCCATAATGTATGGTCTTTTAATTCAGGGAGCATGTCTTCAACCTCTGAAACAAAGTTTCCAAGAAGTTTTTCTATGGCATTGCGTGATGGATTAAAATATGCCCCGTCAATAAATCCACCTGCCACCAATAGGTTTTCACCTTCAGGTGAAATTGAAGGGTCAAATGCTGACTGGAGATAGGCATACCCGGGACAACCTGTTCTTTCACCATGGTCCCATAGGTGCACACCTTTTTCATCCATGGCATAAACAGGTTTGTTTGTCGCTGCATAAAATCCCATGATCAGTATGCGGTTTTCAATTCTGGACAGGAAGCGAATGCGTTCCATGGTTGATGAGGGAACAGTTTCTCTTGGAATAAAGTCTGAAAGTGCCCAAACCGGAACTGTGCTTACAACTGAATTTGACCTGAACTCTTCCGGCTCAGGATAATCTTCTCCGGGGTCATTGGCCCTGGTAACTGCCTTTACACCCCTTACACTACCATTTTCTACAATCAAATCTACAACACGTGCATCGGTTATAACTTCACCATTTCTTGTATTGACAACATTCATGAGATTTTCTACCGTTCCTTTTAAACCACATGTAGGCCATAAAGCTGTTACCGGACGACGCCATCTTTGGAAATACATTTTTCGAACAATGAGAGTTTCACCCGCACTGAAGTTGTACCAGTCATCCATCAGGAATTCACCCCGGCAAATATTTTCAAACATGGCAATCGTACCGGGGTCCCTGGTATGTTTCTGCAGCCATGTCCGCAGCGGCACATCATCATAACCGGCCAACTCTTCAAATGATGTTTGATTGATAGCCCGAATTACTTTTTTGTATTCCTCTTTATCCATCTTGAAAAATTCTCTGGCAAGAGACCATTTTCCGTCCCTGTAAATCGGGGATTCTCCAATTTCAGATGTATATTCTAGTTTGATTCCGGCATATTCATAAATTTTTCCGATGATATCATCCGGCTCACCTAGGAAATGGCCGCCGGCATTGATTGTATGTCCTTTGAAAGAAATGTCTGTCATTCGACCAGCAAGTACTTTCTCACGTTCCAGAACAAGTACCTTTTTACCCGCAGTTGCAAGGATAGCTCCTAATGAAGCCCCGCCAATACCACCTCCAATTACAATTACGTCGTAGTCCATGCTGTGTTCCCCCATAAATTTTTTATATTTTATGAACTCATACACATGTTGATCCCACCGCCGACACTGAATTTAACCCCTGTAATATATGATGCTTTTTCCGATGCAAGGAATGCTGCTGCATTGCCAATATCTTCCCTGGGGTTTGATTCACGACCGATAGGGATGATTTTCAGGAGTTCATCCTGTCTTTCCGGAGGGACATCTGACATCATATTTGTCCTGTTAAAACCAGGCATCAAGAGATTGCATGTAAGGTCTCCACCATCCTTATGTATCCAGCGGCCAAACTCAAGTGCAATAGTCATGGTAAATCCGAACAGACCGGATTTGGCAGCGACATAGTTACACATACCTATCTCGCCGCAGAGGGCTCCTTCCGATGATATATTGATTATGCGGCCATATCCATTATCTTTCATTATTCCGGCGACGGCCTGGGTGCAAAGGAAGGTTCCTTTCAGATGTACATCCATGACTTCATCCCATTGTTCCTCAGTCATCTTCAAAATGCTTGCCGGTCGTCGAATCCCCGCGTTATTTACCAGGATATCCACCTTACCGAATGTCTCCATAGTTTTGGAGACCATCGCTTCCACTTCGGCTTTTCTGCTGATATTTGCAACAAAAGGAATAGCTTTTCCACCTTCAGCTTCTATTAAATTGACGGTTTCCTCCTCATTGGTCAGGTTGACACCGTTAACGACAACAGAAGCACCTTCTTCTGCCAGTTTGAGGGCAATTCCCCTGCCGATTCCTCCCCCGGAACCGGTTACTATGGCAACTTTGTCTTTTAAAAGCATGATATCCTCCTTATTAAAATACAGCAAAGCTCCGCCTTAAAACAAAATGTAATCAGGTCCCTGGACTTTGTAAAAGGTAAGCTTGATGGCGTCGTCAAAAGTCTTCATCTACTGCGTTATAGCTGTTGATCAGAATTTCGACATACTACATGTATGCCTTCACTCCTGATCAACAGCTATGCCTTGTATATGAAGATTTTTACTTAGCCATCGTTGGTACTCTTTACGAGTTCATCAAGCTGAGTTGATGCTGGTAAAATAAACCACTTTGCTATCTTTTTAATAAATTATTCAAAGCATTTCTGCCTCTTAACACAGGACCCGGATCTGTACTGACTTCTACAACTTCTAAAGTAATTACATAAGGAAAATTTTTTAAAAAATCAATAAATCCGGAATAATCATAGTTTCCGTCACCAACCGTCAAATGATCATCTTTTTCCCCATGATTGTCTGTCAAGTGAATATGACGAATATTGTCACCGAGTAAGAGGATTCCCTTTTCCGCTCCTTCTGTCAAACGGGCATGCCCCAGATCAAGAGTAAACTGCAAAGTACTTCCTACCGATTTTCTGATTTCTATTAAATCTTCAAAACTTTGGTCGATTGAGTTTGGCTCTAATCCTATGTTTTCCAGGCAAACGGTTATCCCTTTAGAATTGGCGTAATTGTTAATTTTTTTCAAAGACTCGATGTTGTAATCCTGTTGTATTTTTGTCCCTGTATGATAGGCATCAGATCCACCGGGAGGCGTTTTATAAGTATAAGTGCCGGTATGAGCAATGAGGGTTTTACCGCCTAATTTTTCGCATAAATCAATTGAGTTTTTTATAAGCCTAACCGATTCTTCCCGGATTCCCCGGGAATACGCAGCTATATTTAATTCATAAAAAGGTGCATGAACGCATATTTCAATTCCGGATTTCTCTATGACTTTTCTGGCTTCAGCAATAACATTTTGTGTTGGATTATCTGTATCGACAGAAGGATATACGCAACTAACTTCAAAAGCCTCAAAACCATTTTCTGCGGCAATTTTCAATGCGTTTATCCATGGTTCTAAAATTATTGCAGTACTGGACATACCTATTTTTGGCATAGATTGTTCTCTTATATATATTTTAAATTATAAAGTTTAAGTAACTTTTTACAGTCTTTTCTTGACGATTTTTATTATTCTGGTTTGTAATAAATTTTAGCCTTATTTTCACCAAAGCTTTTCTTTTTCATATCTTTCCATCATTTCAGGGATTGTTTTTGCAGGTAAGTCCTGCCGCACTTTATTCATCACGATGGCATTTTCCGGACAATGGGATGCACACAGCCCGCATCCGATACAATGAGATTCCTGGATCAGCATTCTGTTATCTGAACCGTTTGCTTCATATCCAGGGAGTTTTGAAATGCAATCCATCGGGCATATCTTTTCACATTTTTTGCATAAGTTGCATTTTTTATGATCAATTGAAGGTTCGAAGTTGGAGCGGACAAATGAATTCGCATTATGTAATTCAGTCAATCCTCTAAGGGCAAAACAACAACATGGACAGCAGTTGCAGATCTGTATGTTTCCGCTTTGTGAGTTTGCACCCAAATGGACAAGGCCGTCTTTTTCACACTCCTCCATTCTCAACAATGCTTCATCTTTGGTCCAAAGCCTTGCACCCCGATAATTTATCAAATGATTGGCCCATGCGTTAAAAACGAAATCCGCCTCTATTATATGGTCGCATTTACTTTCACATTGCCTGCACATACAGGGTATGACTGTGATAATGTCAGCCGCTTCGATGATCCTTTGAACCTCCTCAAAGGAAAAAACTTCGGATTCAGGATTTACCTGTTGATTTATCGGTATAATTCTCATTTGAGAATATTTTGATGATGCAAGTTCATTCCACAAGCCGTTTGAATAATATTTTCTAACCAGTTTTGTTAGTCTCCGGCGTTGATCTGTCAGATTACCATCAGCATAAACTGATTCAAGGATTCCCGGCATTAAGGGCCAAAGTGCATAGTAAGTTTTTCCGTCTTTTCTGCTAGTCGTAACCAGAAGGTATCCTTCTTTCGCCATGACTTCCAGGTTTTTTCTTACATTTTTAACATCTCTACCCATCTTTTTTGCCAATTCTTCAACTGTGAGTCTACCTTGATGTGTAATGGGTAAAGCAACAGCATATTCTGCCTGTTCTGCAGAGAACAACAAATGAAGAATATCTCTTAATTCTTTTGTATTACGAAGCCTCGAAGCAGGCACTTCATTAAAGTGGTCATATAATTTTTCATATATATCTTTCTCCATGATAAACCTCACTCTATAGAATGAATTTTCAACATTTTTCCTGAGGGCCTTTTTATATAATGACTTTTGTACATCCCCTGTAAAAAATTAAAATTCTTATTTTATCAGTTCAACCTTTTTATTTTTGATTACGAAAACACATGAATATTAAAGACTCATTACTATTGTTAAATATTTGATGCTGTTCATCTGCATCAAACTCGAGAAAGTCCCATGGTTTAATATCTCTTTTTCCTTCCTTTATTTTAGTTTCGCCCCGACCGGACATTACTACTAATCGTTCTTTATCGTTATGGGCATGATCAGGGGTGTGACCACCCGGGAAAAGTTCAATGCATATTGAATCTTCAGATATGAGTTTGGCTATCATTTTTGCAGAACCTTTCAGGCCTGCGGCTTGTGAATCCACGCCTTCAACATCAGGGCAGTATACGTGTTTCATTATTTATCCTTCCTTATTATTAGGTCTTATTGTTAAGTCTTATTTTTATGTTTGTCAAAGATTTGCTCAAAGAATTTACAAAATATGTTTTGCGATTTTCCTGAACTTTAAGGGGGGATGCATAATTTTTAAATACTATCAGAACTCAGGAGTTATATAAGATTATAGTAAAAGACAAAGAGCAGGTGCTTATTTGTCAGATAGCTGAAAAAACGTAACAAATTAAATTTAAGTGAAAGTCAAATCTGGCGCAAAATTACTAAGCGCAAAAACAAGAACATTGCTAAAGATAAGTGTTATACAAGGAAATTTATTTGCGGGTTTATACGGGATATATTAGATATGGGGCTTGATTTTTCAAGGAATTACCCTGAATAATCAAGCCCCGTATACATTTATCTCTATACTGACTCTTTGAGTTTTTTGCCTGCTTTGAACTTTACTGCATTTCTTGCTTTGATTTTTATTTTATCGCCGGTTTGGGGATTACGGCCTTTTCTTGCTTTACGGCGAACTTTTGAAAAAGTTCCGAATCCCACTAGCGTAACTTTGCCGTCTTTTTTCTTAAGTGCAGCTGTAACGCTGGAGGTAAAGGAATCTAACGCCTTACCTGCGGCCACTTTTGTTAAATCTGCGTCTTTTGCCATCTTTGCTACCAGTTCTTTTTTTGTCATTTTGCCCCCTTATGGTTAGTATTGGTGTGTTGAAAGATACCTTGGCCTTCCTGGAATTAATGTTTTTTTATAAAATACTGATCCAGCCTGAAGTATTCTGTGATTTCTCAGTATTGAAATCGAAATTTCGCAATGATATTCATATTCAACATTCAAAATTGTCTAAAAAAATATTTGCACTGTAACGTGAAGCGTGTCCTGATGGAACTTTTAGGTTGAAAATGCTCGCTATGCAAAAACTAATAGCAGGTAATATAAGTCAGGGTGTGCAGGTCTGTTCCCATTAGTCGGTATGTATGATTTTTGAATCCTTAATTTTACACCCGTAAATGAATACCCTGTACTTTTCATAATTTATTATAATAGTCAATATTTCATTTTATAGTAATTGTCAAAAAATATATTCATATTCATATTAAAATTTTATCAATTTACCCTTTCTTTAAAGGAATCTATATATGGGTGGCTTTGTAAGAGCCTCTAAATAAAATGTTATAGGTCTTGATTAGAGATTCGTCATACTACATGTATACTTTTACGCCTTGTTAACAACTATGACTTTTATATGATATTTTTTATTTAAGCATCGTATATAATTATACGAGTTTATCAATATTTAAAGTTATGCCGTTATCAGAGGTTGCAGGAAACATTATAATAAATGATAACTTCTGTAATAACTCGGGATAACCATACTATCCGGCAACTTTTTTTAATTCCGATGCACTTTATATATTTTTATAAAACTTATTTACGTTATGTTGGAGTTTAAGGTATTTCTCTAAGGGTTGATGCCAGTACCTCCGGAGATGTAAGGATTAATTCGTTTCGAAGCATCTTTTGAAGGAAATAATCATCCGTCCTGTAGTTCTCGTACACATTCTGTCTCGATATAATTCTAATATAGCAGCGAAAGGTATCATCTGTAGTGTTAATAGGGCCTGAATATACAGAGAAGTTGAATGTGGAAATATCCATTGAATCATACCCCTTCATCACACGGCAAAAACCTTCAGCAAGCCCCTCAAGATCCTCATTGCCCATCTCCTTGAAATTTCTCTTACCGGTTAGGATGCCTATTACTTCATTGGTTCCCTGTGGCGAAAAGGAGGTTAACCAGCTAACCGGACCGGTCTCTCCAATATAACGGGAACCGGTCTCTTTTTCTTTATTAACAAGGTCTTCCCAGTAACAACTATTATTTTCCTGGTAATAAAGCTTGCTTTTTTCAAGAATACTTTCCAGGTAAGTAAACGGCAGATCGCCTCCAACTGTCTGAAAATGCGGATGAGCAATACTGGCTCCGGCCGGCCCAAGATAGTTTCCGTTAATAGTAAGAAAGTCAATACCTGCATTGGTCTCTATTAGGGCTTCATTCAGTTTTAACGAAGTCTGGAAAGCTTCCAGAACGCGTATGGGTTCAAACTCTTTTAAAGGAAGATAGTGTCGGTCACCCACACGAATTACTGCATGCATCTGGGCTACCGGGAACAGGTTTGGGAAAAGAACTGCCTGGCCAATATGTATCCGGCCCCCCTTGATCAGTTCTTCCGGGTAAGTGGGCGTTATCTGTTTCCACCGGTCTTCACAAAGAAAACAAATCGGTTCACTCTCACCGGCCATCTTTTCTATGAGAGCCTGGTCACTTGGGGCAAAAAAAGCAGCAACCTTGTCCTCCAATACAGGGTTGAATACACTCTGATTACCTGTTAATGGATCCTTCCTGATTTCCAACACCTGGGTATCCGATTTGTTACCTATCATTGGATTGTTGAAAGTTGATTTCTGGACATGTTTTTCAAACAGGATCTTCTCTTTCATAAACACATCTCCTTTATCATAGAAACTTCAACTTAAAATTCAGTTGCATACTCAGTTGTATACTATGACATTTTATTTTTTTAAGGTTAATAATATTATCAAAGATCCGGACTCATCTGGCAGTTAATTCCGGGTTCTCCGCCTATGCATTCCATACAGTCTGTACATTCATCCAAATCTTCAACCCTGCCTTCAAGAGTTTTGGTGACAAGTTCAGGATCGACAATTAAAGCGCGACACATGGCTACCATATCAACGTGACCTTCTTCAATGGCCTGCTCTGCCTGATCAAGATTTTTTATTCCCCCGACACCAATAACAGGTATATTAACCTGTTTTTTTATCTCACCGGCTAATTTTATCAGATTCCCTTTAATTCCTTCCTCTATGGTCAGAGCACCTGTATCTGCCCCGCCGGCGGATACATGCACAATATCAAGACCGTCTTCAATGAACATTTTAACCATTTCACTGCTCTCATTAACGGTCAGACCGTTTTCAAGAAATTCATCTGCATTTATGCGGAGGCATATCAAAAAATCATTTCCGGTTTTTTCACGTGTTCTCCTCAAAATATTCCTGACTATGCGTGCTCGATTCTCCGTACTTCCGCCATATATATCGGTCCTGTGGTTTGAATAAGCTGACATGAACTGGTTCAGCAGCAAACCGTGTGTACCATGAAATTCCACCATGGATGCCCCTGCTTTTTTTGCATATCCAGCCGCAGTAGCAAACCGGTTGATGAGTTCTTCAATTTCTTCAATTGAAAGTTCACGGGGTATGTTGCCGGTAGCAGCTGAAGCTATTGCAGAAGGCCCGAATATCATGCCGTTGTTAATTTCCGGATTAATAACACGTCCGCCATGATTAAGTTGTATAGCCGGAATTGAACCGGCTTTTCTTATCCTGTCAAAAAGTTCTTCTAATGATGACGACTGCCTTTCTTCATAAAGGCCAAGGCCATTAGCTCCAAGCCTTGCTTTGGGAGATATGTCTGTAGCGCCAACGATTGAAAGGCCGACACTGTTCATGGCAATATTTTCATGGAATTTGATAAGACGTTCTGTTGTTTCACCACCTGGAGTTGCAAAACTGGTTTGTATAGGTGCAAGAACAATCCTGTTTGGAAAGGTTGTCTTTTTTACGGTAATCGGTTCCATTAATCTTTCGTAAGCCATAAATTTCTCCTTAGTTTCATTGTATTATGGTATGGGAATACTTTATTGTCCGGGTTACATACTGATCAAGTACAATAGAATGAAGGTTTATAACAGGATGCTGATTAATATTTTAAAAAAGGAATCTCAAAACGATATCAGTTGAGAAGGATGGGCATTTTAATATAACATGAGGCGGACTTTTCATCCGACCTCATGTTTTTTCTTCTGGTCAGAGTCTTCTATAAAACAACAATTACAGCTCCCGGAGTTGTAGACTTGCCTTCCTCGTTTTCTGTCCAAACAGATAATTCAACAAGTTTTTCTCCGTTTTCTTCCCATTTGCGCTTTATAGTGCCTTTACATGCGATTTCCTTATCCGGAATATCCATGCCGCGATACTGGCATGAAATTTTTCGGATTTGTCCACTGTGTCCAAGCCAGTTAGATACGGTTTCTCCAAGGGTTGCGTACTTGAACCGGCCATGCACAATAATAGACCCAATTGCCTTGGACTGAAAAAAATTAAAATCATGATGCAGGGGGTTGAAATCTCCTGAGCCCGCTGCATATTTAACCAGCTGGGTTACACCTGGTGTTTTTTTTAATTCCGGTATACTGTCACCTTCGTTAATACTTTCCCATGATACTGACATTTTATTTTCCTCCAGATTAGTAAAAGATTCCCTGGGAACGTTGAATAGCTACTACTTTCCCATCCTGATTGGTAAAAGTGGCCTCAGTTGCTGTTATCAGCATTGTTCCTGTCCCTTTACTTTCCTTAGTAAACAGATCAGCTAATTTTGTAACACATGTAAGATTGTCACCGGCGCATATTGTGTCAAAATATTCTGTTTCTGTCCCGCCATCGAGTAAATTAGGTAATCCGTGGTTTATATCAACCATTGAACCTGGAGGAAAAGAAAAGGTGTCATCACTTTGACCGGGAATAAAAATGGGAGTTCCAAGATATGTCGGAGGAGCCGGTATATTACGGTATCCCGCTTTTTTTGCAGTTTCTTCATCGTAATAAACAGGATCAGTGTATCCTACACCTCTGGCAAAGGCTCTAACGCTGGTGCTTGTCACTTCACAAACCCAGGGGCCAGATTC
>JABHLN010000056.1 GCA_018693105.1 Desulfobacterales bacterium
TACAAGGCATGGCAGTTGATCTGGAGTGAAGGCATACATGTAGTATGTCGAACTTCTGATCAACTGCTATAACACAGTAAATGGAGACTTTTTACGACGCCATCAAGATTTTTGTTATAATTTCCCCTGCTCGGCAAGATCATCCAGCCCTTCATTATCTATAAGCTTTATCATTCGGCCTTCAACTTCAATAAGCCCTCTTTCGCTCATCTTTGTAAATATTCTAGACATTGTTTCAGGTATTGTACCCAAAAGACTTGCGAGCTGGTTTTTTGATATATTCAAAACAACCTGTACGTTATTATCCTGTTCTTTTGACAAAAGCCTAAGATATCCGGCAAGTCGACCCGGAACCTCCTTCAAAGAAAGATTTTCCACCTGCACTGTAAACTGCCTAAGTCTCATTGAAAGGACCCCAAGCATATTAAGGGCAAGTGACGGATTCCTTGAAATTAAATTGATAAAATCGTCACGGGGAAAAAACAATAAAGAGCTTTTTGAAATAGCTTCCGCATTTGCCGGAAACATCTTCCCTGTAAAAACCGGAACTTCTCCAAAAGGTTCTCCGGGTCCGAAAATATGAAGTATCTGTTCCTTTCCTTCCATTGAAACTTTGAAAATTTTAACACTTCCTTCAGCTACAATGTAAAATCCGTTCCCTTTATCCCCTTCTATAAAGATTGATCGACCTCTACCGTATTCTTTCTCAACAGCAATCTTTCTTAATTCATGCAGCTGCTCTTCAGGAAGTCCTTCAAATATTGGAGCAGCAGAAATTATGTCAGTTCTTTTATTCATTTATCACCTCACAGATCACAGATATCACCAGAATTTCAAATACGTCAAAGACACCTTCAGAGTGTATCAAGTTACTAACAGGGTGTATCAAATTAGACAATCTTTTATAATACTTACCTTTTTAAGGTCTCAAACAATGGGTTAAGATTATCAGCTGAAAACCGTGATACAAATTAACCTAATGTATTTAATAATACCATGATCAGGTTCATATATAAAAAATATTGTTAAAATAAACACGGCCATATAACACCTTGATTTATATGTTCTTATGCTACCAAGTAAAACAATATCTAAAAATCAACATTAATATGTTCAGAATATAACAGCGCACAAAACAATAGGCACAATTATTGCTGATTAATATGTATTTACAACATATAGTACAATATTTTATAGAATAATTATTTATAGATTTATATAAATTGATGAGCTCGTAAAAAATATAATCGATGGCTAAGTAAAAATTCAAGGAAAAATAAAGTGTATGAATTCATAAGAGGACCAATGGCATGGGTGTCGTTTCTTATATTTATATCAGGAAGCGCCTATCAAATAATCGGTTTTTTTCGAAATACAAGTAAACAGGAAGAGTTTGCTTTTTCAAAACCTTCATATGTTCAGCATACAAGAGGTCAGCCTGTAAACAAAAAGTTATTATCTTTTAAAGATATAAAGTATTCTATAAAATATTCAATGATAGGTTTTGACCCGTTTTTTTCTGTAATAACAATTATATTCCATATCTGTATTCTTATTCTTCCTTTTCTATTGTATGAACATAATGCCATCTTTGAAATTTTGTGGGGTTTTCCTCTAAGCCCTTTCACTTTACCTGAAAATGTATCGGATATACTAACTTTTACAATAATCGCATGCATTTTTTATTTTATTTTAAGAAGAATTTTCATCAGAAGGGTGCGATCGATAACAACTTTCTATGATTACTATATATTATTTATCGTCGCCGCACCCTTTATTACCGGTTTTCTTCTTTTGCACAATATTTTTTCTTATAAAACAATAGCAATTTTTCATATATTGTCAGTAGAACTATTATTTATTTCTCTTCCGTTTTCAAAGCTTTCACATATGTTTTTCTTCATTCTTAATCGATTCTATATCAGAAATGAATTCAGTTTTGGAAAAGGTGACAGAATATGGTAAAAACCATTCAAACAGGAAACAATAAACTGCCAGATACTGAAAAAATATTATCCATCCTTAACAAAAATAAAAAAAGGATGAAAATGTATCTGAGAATATGTGCACATTGCAGTCTATGTGCCGAAAGTTGTTTTTTATATAACACAAAAAACAAAGACCCTGTTTATATGCCGTCGCATAAAGTAATTAATTCTATCGGCAGGCTTTATAAAAAGAAAAGAAAGATTGATCGTAATCTTCTTGAAGAAGTAAAAGAGATCGCATGGAAGAGATGCGTTCTGTGTACAAGGTGTTATTGCCCTTTAGGCGTGGACATTCCGTCAATGATTTCACTGGCTAGAACAATCTGCCGCTCTCAGAACATATTGCCGGAGTTTCATGAACAATCATAAGCAACTGATAAATAAAGTATAAAAAAATGATCATTTATGATGCCAAATCAAATAATACTAAAAAGGCCTTTGTTCTGTTTCTGTTATTGTTTTTACTATCTGTCCCAATCGTTCTTGCTCAACCTGATGAAATAATTCTGGAACATAACAGATCATTAAAAGACAGGAAACGCCCCCCGGTTTTTTTTAACCATGAACTTCATATGGAAGAGATTGACTGTCTTGACTGTCACCACAGATATGAAAATGGTGAAAATGTTCTTGATGAAGATGAACTTGAGGACGGCAACCCTGCGGCTTTATGTATAACATGCCATAAAGCTGAAAAAAGTGCGGACCTGAAAAAAACCTTTCATGGATCCTGTTTAAAGTGTCATATTCAGGAAAGTAAAAATGGGAATAATCGCTCTCCAAGGATATGTATTGGGTGTCATAAACAGAAACCTAATACACACCCGCAGAAACAGGATATGAAGGTAAATAATGGTAAAAGGAAATGTTTTGAATGTCATAAACAGAAACGGAATACACACCCGCTGAAACAGGATATGGAGGTAAATAATGGTAAAAGGTAAAGTAAAACCTCTTGAAGAAATTACAGAATCGATAAAGAAATATAAAAAGGTCTTAAATATTGGGTGCGGGGGTTGCGTTTCAGTATGTCTTGCCGGGGGCCAAAGAGAGGTCATAGCCCTTAATGAAGAGCTCAATTTATTTTTCAAAAACCGAAATATTGATATTCTAATTGAAGGATATACGGTTGAACGGCCATGCAATAATCAGTACCTGATAGAGCTTGATGAAATTATCCCTTCATATGATTGCCTTATATCAATGGCATGCGGAGCCGGTGTCCAGCATATTGCTGAAAGATACCCTGATAAACCGGTATTTCCTGCTCTGGACACAATTGCAATAGGAATTGATAGGGACGTCGGCCTTTATGAGGAGCGGTGCAGAGCCTGTGGCGAATGCGTTATAGGTTATACCGGTGGGGTATGCCCGGTAACAAGGTGCGCAAAAGGTCTATATAACGGACCTTGCGGAGGAGTATTAAAGGATAAATGCGAAGTAAATGCTGACAATTACTGCGCCTGGGTTATGATATATAATAGATTGAAAGAACAGGACAGAATAGAAGATATTATTAATGTTAGACCTGCAACAGACTGGCGAAACCAGGTACAAAGAACAATTGTTCAAAAAAAATATGAACACCGGTATAATAAACGATAACAATTGATTTAAGGATGTCTTCAAACAAATTTTTTCATGTCAAATATACATTTAACATTTCTTCAAATTTAATAATTAGTAATTATTTTTTATTATTGACATAAGTCAAGGTCAATACAAATTTAAAGTTATATATTAATATCAAAAAGGACGAGTAATAAACATTTTTTAAATATCACAATATAACAATGAAAGGAGATGCTACATGTTTTGTTTTCAGTGCGAGCAGACAGTAAAAGGTCAGGCATGCGATAAAATGGGAGTTTGTGGAAAAACACCTGAGGTTGCGGCTCTACAGGATCAGCTTATTCATGGTCTTAAAGGACTTTCAGCATATGCGGTAGAAGGCAGAAAGGTAGGTATTAACGATGATGAAATAAACACGTTCACCTGCAAAGCAACTTTTTCCACACTAACAAATGTGGACTTTGACCCGGAACGATTTGTAAAACTCATACATGAATGTTCGATAAAAAGAAATGATTTAAAAGAAAAAGTAAAAGCAGCAGGTGGTAATGTTGATCTTGGTCTGGAAGACTGTGCATGCAATGAAAAAAATATGGATGAACTTATTGCAGCCGGCGAAAAGGTCAATATTAAATCCGATCCTAATGCAAATGAAGACATTCTTTCACTCCAGCAAATGCTGATATACGGAATAAAAGGACTGGCAGCTTATGCGGATCATGCAGCCATCTTAGGCAAGACCGATGATTCGGTATTCGCATTCATCCATGAAGGACTTGCAGCAACATTAAATAAAGAGCTTGGTTTGAATGATCTTGTGGGACTTGTTTTAAAATGCGGAGAAGTAAATTTAACAGCAATGGGACTTCTTGATGCAGGTAATACTGAAACATACGGGCACCCAGTCCCTGTAAGTGTACCACTTGGAACAATAAAAGGAAAAGCCATACTTGTGTCAGGTCATGATCTTAAAGATCTTGAAGAAATTCTTAAACAAAGTGAAGGAAAAGGTATCAATGTCTACACTCATGGTGAAATGCTTCCATGTCATGGATACCCTGAGCTTAAGAAATACAGCCATTTTTATGGTCATTACGGTACTGCGTGGCAGAATCAGGCGAAAGAATTTGCAGCTTTCCCTGGGGCAATCCTGATGACAACAAACTGTATCCAGAAGCCTAAAGACACTTATGTTGACAATATATATACAGCAGGTTTGGTTGGATGGCCCGGTGTTAAACATATCGCCGACAATGATTTCACACCTGTAATTGAAAAAGCCCTATCGTTACCTGGATTTACTGAAGACACTGAAGGTAAGTCCGTTATGACAGGTTTTGCAAGAAATGCGGTTCTTGGTGTTGCTGACAAAATTATCGAGGCTGTAAAAGGCGAAGCTATTAAACACTTTTTCCTTGTTGCAGGTTGTGACGGTGCAAAACCTGGCCGAAACTACTACACGGAATTAGTTGAAAAAATTCCTGAAGATTGTGTTGTACTTACTCTTGCATGCGGCAAGTTCAGATTTTTTGACAAAGATCTTGGTGATATTGGTGGAATACCGAGACTTCTTGATATTGGACAATGTAATGATGCATACTCTGCCATCCAGATTGCAGTTGCGCTTGCAGGCGCTTTTGAATGCGGAGTAAACGATCTTCCACTATCCATGGTACTCTCATGGTATGAGCAGAAAGCGGTAGTTATTTTACTTACTCTCTTACACCTGGGAATAAAAGACATCAGGCTCGGACCCAGTTTACCGGCTTTCATTACACCAAATGTTCTTAATGTTCTGGTTGAAAACTTTAATATTATGCCGATAAGTACACCGGATGAAGACCTTAAAGCGATACTCGGCTAATATCGTCTAACCTTATAGACAGATAGATTAACAGTACTGATGAGATATAAAATATTTCATCAGTACTGTGAGATCTGTCAATAATAAATTGGAGGAATAACAATGAAATGTCCAGGTCAGGATTCACAATATTGGAAACCGGGAGCTATTTTTGATGCAAAATGCCCTGAATGCGGAGCAGAAGTTGAATTCTTTAAGGATGATACTACACGCAGATGCCATAAATGCGGTCATAAATTCCTTAATCCGGGCCTTGATTTCGGCTGTGCATCATATTGCCAATATGCAGATCAATGTATAGGCAATCTTCCTCCTGAACTTCTTGCACAACAGGAAGACCTTCTCAAAGATCGCGTGGCTATTGAAATGAAAAAATATTTCAAGTCAGATTTTAAAAGAATAGGCCATGCAACAAAGGTAGCAAGATATTCAGAACAGATAGGAAAACAGGAAGGTGGAAACCTTGCTGTAATACTATCAGCCTCCTATCTGCATGATATTGGAATACGTGAAGCGGAACAAAAATATAACAATACTGCCCCAAAATATCAGGAAGAACTTGGACCCCCTATAGCAAGGGAAATACTTGAAAAACTTGGAGCAAAACAGGAATTGATAGATGAAGTATGTGATATTATCGCTCATCATCATCACCCAAAGGATGTAGAGACAGCTAATTTCAAAATTTTGTATGATGCTGATCTGATCGTTAACCTTGAAGAAAAACATAAAGAAAATCCAATAAGTCCTGAAAAAGTTGAAAACCTGTGCGAAAGTTCATTCCTAACAGAAACAGGTAAAGAAAAAGCAAAAGAAGCGCTTATGAATGCATAATTATGAACGGTATTATCAAATATATTTAAACGAGGTGAACCCATGGAAATAATGCGTAAAATAATAGAGATAGACGAAGAACTTTGCAACGGCTGTGGTCAGTGTATAATTGACTGTGCTGAAGGAGCAATACAGATTATTGACGGAAAAGCAAAAGTCATATCGGATAATCTTTGTGATGGTCTGGGAGCATGCATAGGTAATTGCCCGGAAGACGCTTTAAAAATAATTGAACGTGTTGCAGAAGATTTTGATGAAGAAGCTGTTGAAAAACATCTGGAAGAACAGAAAAAGGAAGCAGGGGAACCGGAAACTATGGCCTGTGGATGCCCCTCATCCCAGATACAGGCATTTCCGGGAGCATCGCCTTGTGAAGCTGCAAACAAACCCACTGAGGTTGCATCTGCAGAATCTGCTTTAGGTCACTGGCCTGTTCAGATAAGGCTTATACCTCCCACGGCACCATTTCTTAAAGGGGCTGATCTTCTTGTAACAGCAGATTGTGTACCTTTTGCTTATCCTTCATATCACAGTGATTTTCTCAAAGGTAAAACTGTTATGGTTGGATGCCCTAAACTAGATGATGCCCAGGAGTATATTGATAAATTTGCAGAAATTTTTAAAGTGGCAGATTTAAAAAGTCTCACATGTTTAATTATGGAAGTCCCTTGCTGTTCAGGCCTTCCAATGATATTAAAAAAAGCTATGGAAAAATCCGGCATACAGATACCAATTGAAGAGGTTGTTATAAGTGCTCGTGGTAAAATAATAACATGATTTTTTTATTAATACTAACGGGAGGGTATTAAATGAAAAAGAACAGGTCGGGACTGCCGGTCTTTCTATTTATTCTTATACTGGTTATCCTTTTCTTTGTATTTGACCTGGATCGTTTTCTTACACTTGAATATCTTAAATCAAGTAAAGATTCATTTAATAATTATTATGAGGCACATGGTACACTTACCATACTCATATACATGGTTATATATATAGCAGTCACAGCCCTTTCCCTTCCGGGTGCAGCTGTTATGTCACTTGCCGGAGGAGCCCTCTTCGGCCTTTTGAAAGGTACCATTGTTGTATCTTTTGCAAGTAGTATAGGGGCAACTATAGCATTTCTTGTTTCAAGATTTCTTTTAAAAAACTATGTTCAGGAAAAATTCGGGGATAAACTTGAAACGATAAACAACGGGATAAAAAAAGACGGGGCATTTTATCTTTTTACGTTAAGACTTGTTCCTGTTTTTCCTTTCTTTGTAATAAACCTTGCAATGGGGTTTACACCCATACGCACCGGTGTATTCTATATAGTAAGCCAGATAGGGATGCTCCCCGGTACAATTGTCTTTATAAATGCCGGAACACAACTTGGAAATATTGAATCAACTTCGGGAATTCTTACACCGGGTCTATTATTTTCCTTTGCCCTGTTAGGAGTTTTTCCACTAATAGCAAAAAAAGCGGTCTCGTTTTTTAAAACACGAAGAATCATATCAAAATATCCCAGACCTAAAAAATATGATTATAATATTGCGGTAATCGGTGCAGGTTCGGCGGGACTTGTTTCTTCTTATATTGCAGCAACAGTGCGTGCAAAAGTAGTGCTGATAGAAAAAAATAAAATGGGAGGGGATTGTCTTAATACAGGATGTGTTCCCAGTAAGGCCCTTATAAGATCAGCAAAAATACTCTCCTATGCAAAAAGAGCTGAAGAGTTCGGATTTAAAACCGCAAACATTGATTTTGATTTTAATGACATCATGGAGAGGGTCCAGTCAGTAATCAAAAAGGTTGAGCCTCATGATTCAATTGAGCGCTACACTGAGCTCGGAGTCGAATGTATTGAAGGTGAAGCTAAAATATCATCTCCATATACTATAGAAGTAAACGGAAACAGTATAACTGCAAAAAACATTATTATCGCATCAGGGGGCTCACCATATGTTCCACCTATTCCCGGCCTCGAAAAAACCGGATATCTAACCTCTGACACTGTCTGGGATATAAGAAAACTACCTGAAAGGATGATTGTTATAGGCGGAGGCCCGATAGGCTGTGAACTTGCACAGGCTTTTTCAAGGCTGGGTTCAAAAATAACCCAGGTGCAAAGATCCGAAAGGATCATGGTAAAAGAAGACTCCGAGATATCAGATTTCGTAAAGAATAAATTTTTGAGTGAAGGAATAAACGTACTAACTGAGCATAAAACAAAAGAGGTTATAGTAAAAGACGGTAAAAAGATATTAATATGCGACAATAATGGTGATGAAATATATGTGGAATTTGATGAAATCCTTGTAGCTGTCGGGAGAAAAGCGAATACATCAGGCTTTGGTCTCGAAGAGCTAGGAGTTAGGATAACCAACCGGGGAACAATTGAAACAAACGAATTACTACAGACAAACTTTCCCAATATATATTGTGCAGGTGATGTTGCCGGACCTTACCAGTTCACCCATACAGCTTCCCATCAGGCATGGTATGCTTCAGTAAACGCCATGTTTGGAAATCTGAAATCGTTCAAGGTTGACTATAGGGTGATCCCGTGGTGCACTTTTACAGATCCCGAAGTTGCACGAGTCGGCCTGAATGAAAAAGAGGCTAAGGCAGCAGGTATTGACTATGAAGTAACAACATATGGTATAGATGACCTTGATCGTGCCATTGCAGACTCGGAAGATCACGGACTTATAAAAATTCTTACAAAACAGGGAAGTGATAAAATCCTTGGAGTTACAATAGTTGGTTCCCACGCTGGAGACCTGATTTCAGAATATATACTTGCGATGAAGCATGGTCTTGGTCTTAACAAAATACTGGGTACAATTCATATCTACCCTACTCTTGCCGAAGCAAATAAATTTGCTGCAGGTGAATGGAAAAAGGCCCATGCTCCTGAAAAAGTTTTAAAATGGCTTGAAAAATTTCATACATGGATGAGGGGCTAACCGAATATATCAGAATATTATTTTACAAATGCTATAATAGTCAAGTTCGTTGAAAGTATTAACTGTCGCTGAATGAAGATGGCTTGACACACATCAATGATGATATCTGTAATTTAGAAATTTTTATAAAATTGACGATATATGCAAGATATCTCAAGTTCAAGTTAAATTAGGTCCACCACAACATATAGAATCCCCTTTATTTCTTGAAATGAAAAATATCGGTTTTATTCTGTAATATTTAATCTGCTTTTTTCCTTTATAAGTCCATTTTTTCAAATACGCACTTGTTTTTTTCTTCCCGCAAAATTATATCATTTTTCTTTTGTTAATAACGCCTCAAAATCATATTGACATATAGCTCCACTTTCCATATATATTTTATAAAAAATCAAGTTCTTATACCTATTTGTACAGAAAATATCACTCAATTTAGCTTTTATTCTTAACCAAAATCACTAAAATGTTTGCCTACATAGTAAAATTTTCTGAAATTTAATAGCCTTAACTTATTAAAAGCAGGAGGGTTTAATGAAAAGGTCGAAAACAACGCCCTTATTTTTTTTATTTTTACTGACATCTCTTTGTTTATATGCTCTCCAGATTTCAACCTGGGCTGCTGTACAGGAGGATCGGGCTCCTGGCAGAAAAATAGCAAAACAAGCAGTAAAAGGAAAAGAACTTTAGATTACGACTGATCATAAAAAACAAACTATTGAAAGAAAGGAGGTAAAACCATGGGTAAGAAATTAACCAGTAATGTTGGCGCTCCTATCCCGGACAATCAGAATGCCTTGACTGCAGGACCCCGGGGACCGATGTTACTTCAGGACGTTTGGTTTATGGAGAAACTAGCTCACTTTGACCGTGAGGTTATCCCTGAGCGCCGCATGCATGCCAAAGGTTCAGGAGCCTACGGCACTTTTACTGTCACTCATGACATTACGAAGTACACCAAAGCAAAGATATTTTCAGAGATCGGCAAAAAGACTGAGCTATTCCTCCGTTTCTCCACTGTTGCCGGTGAGCGAGGAGCGGCAGACGCCGAGCGTGATATCCGTGGAGTTGCAATGAAGTTTTATACCGAAGAGGGTAACTGGGATCTGGTCGGCAACAATACACCAGTGTTTTTTTTGAAGGATCCACTCAAGTTTCCTGATCTTAATCACGCCGTAAAACGGGATCCAAAAACCAATATGCGCAGCGCTCGTAATAATTGGGATTTCTGGACCTCACTACCTGAATCACTTCACCAAGTTACGATTACCATGAGCGAAAGAGGTATCCCATATTCCTATCGTCACATGAATGCTTATGGCAGCCATACCTTCAGTCTAATCAACGATGATGGAGAAAGGATATGGGTCAAATTTCACCTAAAAACACAACAGGGGATAAAATGCCTCACTGATCAGGAGGCCGAAGAAATCATCGGTAATAATCGGGAGAGCCATCAGTTAGACCTGTTTGAGAGTATTGAGAAAAGTGTCTATCCAAAGTGGGACATGAAGATTCAGTTGATGTCTGAAAAGGACGCAGCAAAGTGCCACTTTAATCCCTTTGACCTGACCAAAGTGTGGCCGCACGGTGACTACCCTCTAATAGATGTGGGTGTAATGGAATTAAACAAGAATCCTGAAAACTATTTTGCAGAGGTCGAGCAAGCGGCCTTCAACCCTGCCAATATTGTACCGGGCATTGGTTTTTCGCCAGACAAGATGTTGCAGGGGCGACTCTTTTCCTACGGTGACGCCCAGCGATATCGCCTGGGTGTTAATCATCATCTGATTCCGGTCAACCAGGCACGTTGTCCTGTTCACGGATATTCTCGCGACGGCGCCATGCGGGTAGATGGCAACTATGGTAGTACCATCGGGTACGAACCCAACAGCTATGAAGAATGGCAAGAACAGCATGATTTTAAAGAACCTGCTATGGATCTCGACGGTGCGGCTGACCACTGGAATCACAGGGAGGACAATGATGACTATTACTCTCAGCCCGGAACTTTGTTCCGGATGATGAATGCTGAACAACAGACGGCCCTTTTTGAGAATACCGCTCGGGCAATGGGCGATGCACCCAAGAAGATAAAGCTCCGTCATATTGGTAATTGCATGAATGCCGATCCAGCATACGGTGAGGGTGTTGCTAATGCTCTGGGTATCTCTATGAGTGAAGTACAGGAATAATATAGTCAAGGTTAACTGGTTTCAGCGGCGCTACGTTAAACCGTCGCTGAAACCAAGGTGTCCCGCAGAATCCTCTGGCAACTCGTCTTTTCTTAAGTTACTATAATTTCATATAATGAATAAGGTTGTTTTTTTAGGTCAAAAGTAGATTTGATAATCATAAAAAAACTTTTGCTTATTTTAACTATGCTGGACTATGGGGAGGTTTACTACCTTTAGATATCTTGATTGAAACACATCTGGCAAATAGGTATTATTATGTTATGGATAGAGGAATAAAACAGACTTTGACTCAGCTAAATGAAGTTCTCCGGAGCAGTACAGACGATGTCATTCCAAAAGGGAAATATTTCATCATCGGGTTTGGTCTGGTGATCCTGGTGCTTTTCGCCGTGGGTATCGGAGGCTGGTCGAGAGATACGCATGACTGAACTAAAGGAAGTGATCAAAAAACTGCGTACCCAGCTGGAAGAAACGGGTATGACTCCAGTGGCTGATGATCCTTTGAAAGACGGTAAGAATGAGGAGGGAATGTAAAATGATGCGGAAAATTTCCACATCCTCTGATTTGAAACTATTAATCTGGAGTAAAGAATAATTATCCCATGGTTGAAATTCCTGGGTCACCGGACTTATGCATACAGCGAGTTACCTTGAACATGGCGGGTGTTACACATAATGTAAGTATCCAGTTTATTTGTATTAAAAAACATCGATGGATACTTGCAACCCACCGCGAGAATACATGTCGATATAGTGTATACTTTTTACCCGGTCCCGGTTCGATTTCAAAACCAATTGCAATTAATTGAAAAATCATTATAAGCAAATTAGATAGAATATTCAATTGGTTAATGAGCTAAATAACACCCTTGCGAAACCTATGGCATGTTATTTGCTTATTTATATGTGTAAGTTTTTATGTGAGAATATCTTTAAACCAGAACGTTTCATGAAAGGAGAGTTTTAAAATGCACTTGAAAACAATAGGTATTATGGGTTTTGTCTTTTTCTTAGCGGTTTCAATTATGCCTGCCTGGGGGGCGGATTTCAGTACCTACAACAACGAAGAGTTGGCGTCCATGCGCGGTACCATGAAAGAGGCTTCGGCCGAAGATCGTGCTGCTTTTAGCAAAGAATGGCAAAACCGTTTGAAATCCATGACAGCTGAAGAGCGCCAGAAACATACGCGCCGTCCTGCAAGTGCACCTGCTGACGGATCTGGATACCGGACAAATGCTCCTGAAGGAGGATATGGCACGAATCAACGAACAGGTAATGTTGATCGTGGTTATGGTAAACAGTCCAGAAGTCGACAAGGTGGTGGCAGAGGACGCAACTGACAATCTTATCAACAGGGTGGTTCATATGAATCACCCTGATTACTATTTGGCAATAGCTGGTAGGAGCATACTCCTGTTGATTTAACAATAATTATCATATTCGAAAGTATATAGCCGCCCTAAAAACTCAAAGATACTGGATGTGTTCTTGAAAATTGATCGCTTTAAGTATGATTATTCTAATCTTAACATCTAACGACCTATAAAAAAGCAACAATACCTGATGTATGCTTCAATTGTACGAAAGTGTACACTCGATTATTAGTCCTCATCTGTCTAAGCAATTTTTAACATAGGATTATAGAAACTATTCTGCACTTTTTTATTTTCGTGGTGACTACAATATTTTAGGATTCAAAGAAATGTTCTACGTTTTGATATCTGCATGTTCTCTCTAAGCCGTATATAATTTTTACGGTTGTATTTCTTAAATATCTCTTGAAAATAAATCTTTTTCAAAAGCGATAATATATCACAACTATCCTGAGGAATATGATAATTTGCGTATTATGCAAGATATCTGTACTTAACGAAAAAACTCAACGGTGCAGCTTTTTCAAAAGTACATCATAACAGATCCGACTTTAAATTAATTCCATACTTTTTAATTTTTTTCCAGATTGTTACTCTGCTTACACCCAGAAGTTTTGCAGCTTCAGATTGATTTCCGTAAGTCTTTTTTAATACCTGGATTAAGTTTTCACGCTCACTAAATATTGATGGATTATTTGTTGTAAACGATTTTGTCTGTTTGTTACTCACTGATATTTTTGGTGGAAGGTGTTCAGTCCCGATAAGTTTACCTGTGCAGAGAACCATTGCATATTCTATTGCATTCCTGAGTTCTCTTACATTGCCCGGCCATGAATAATTTACAATGAGATCCATTGCTACAGGCGTGAAACTTTTTACATTACTATTGTTTTTTGTGTTGTTATGCATGATAAAGCTTTGTGCAAGTAAAGGTATGTCTTCGCGTCGCTGAGCCAGTGAAGGGCATGTAAGGGGAAAAACATTGATCCTGAAAAAAAGATCTTCGCGGAATAATCCTTTTTCAATCAATTTTTCAAGATTTTTATTTGTAGCTGTTATTATTCTTACATCAACCGGAATTGGTTGATGATCCCCAACCCTTTCAATTGTCTTTGCCTCAATAACACGCAAAAGCTTTACCTGTGTTGATATAGGTATATCGCCGATTTCATCCAGGAATATACTTCCTTCGTGGGCCGCTTCAAAACGACCGATTCGATCCCTCTCCGCTCCGGAATAGGAGCCCTTTACATGTCCAAATAGTTCACTCTCAAGAAGATTTTCGTTCAGTGAGGCGCAATTTACTTTTATGAAAGATTTATTCCTTCGCGGGCTGGCTTCATGAATTGCCATGGCGACCAATTCCTTGCCTGTTCCGCTTTGCCCATCGATCATAACCGGTGCATCTGTCTTTGCAACATGCTCTATCATTTCAAAAAGTTTTTGCATCACCTGTGATTTTCCGATGAGATCGTGGTAACCTTCATTAAGGTTTAAGGCTTTTCTAAAAGATTCAATTTTCTCATTTTGCCTCACAGCTTCAGAAATATCGGTAAATATCTCAACAGCCCCTATAACCGAACCGTTCTCATCACGAAGGATGGAAGCGTTTTTAATTATTTCAACGGTATGTCCGAACTTGTTTGTAATAGTGCATTCTTTTTCCCTGACTTTGCCTTTTCGAAAGAGTTTGCAGAACACTCCTTCACGATTTTCGCCAAAAATTTTGCACCCGGTACAGTTCAGAATACGGCAGGAATTTCCGATAAGTTCATCCACTGTATACCCGGTAATTCTTTCAGCTGACGGATTGGCTGCTTGAATAATACCTTCTGAATCAACAACCATAAGGCAATCCTGCATAGTATTAAAAATTGCCTTCCAGTAATTTGTATATTTCATTTCCTCCCCCATTTTTTCCCCATTGATTTAAGTTAACTATGTTAACACTGTAAAGGCCAAGTTAACATGTTTGTTAAGATACCATTAACACAATGTTAACTCAAGAATAAAATTTCATTTAATAAGAAATAAATAAATACATGATATTACAGCTACTTAAGATTTTTCTGTCGTTTTGGCATTACATTTGCTCTTAGGAATCTCAATTTTAATATTTTTAAATATCAGCACAATTATCAGAAAAGATCTTTTATTAATTAGACAGAATTTATAAATTTTTAGGAGGAAAGAATGAAAGACAAGATTGGCTTAAGAGGGAAATGTTTATTATTCATATCCTGTGTATTTTTTCTCGTTATATTTCTATCACCGATATCTGCACTGGCAAATAGTGAAGTCGATGATCTTAAAGAGAAACTCAAAACCTTGGAAATGCAGATCAAGAAGATGGAAGAAAGGCTTAACACCACAGAAAAAAGCACTGCTACAGAGGAAAAGCAGATACAGGAGATAGAAGATCGACTTAACAAAACGGAACTCCATTCGGCTACTGATAAAATCTCTTTAGGAATAGAGTTCAGGACAAGAGGCGATTCCATTCATTACAATGATATCCGTATTGCACCCGGCTGGCTAATGAACGGATTTTTTACAGATGTCGGAATAAATCCCATGACAATGGCTCCCTGGACAGTGGCTGACATGAATTCAACAACACCTGCTTCAATGCTTATGATGTTAGGGATGATGCCTCCAGGAATGACCGTGCAGCAGATGATCTCCATGAACGGTTTTAACGGGGCAACAAAAACATATATTCAGTCCATGATGGCAGCTATGGCTGCAGCGGGTGCTATCCCTGATGCTGAAAAATATGATGCCGACAATGATACCATTTTTACAAATAAATTTCACATGAATATGAAGGCCAAGGTTAGTGATAATCTTAGTTTTGCCGGAAGACTTGCCATGTATAAAGTCTTTGGAGACAGTGCAGGAGTGAAGTTCAACACCGGTTCTTTCGGAGATATTTTTCTTGACGGAAATACCTCAAGTCTTCCCCACGGGGATACGATTCATCTGGAAAGAGCATATTTTAATTATAAAAGTGATATCGGTGATATTCCTACGAGCTTTTCCCTCGGGCGTCGTCCTGCTACTCTCGGGGCACCCCTTGAATATAGAAACAACAGCCTTGAAGGCGGTTCCCCTTTAGCTACAATTATTAACTGGCAGTTTGACGGAGCGTCTTACAGCTTAAACCTTGAGGATACTTTAGACATTCCAGGTGCCGCTTTCAAACTGTGTTATGGTGTCGGTTTTGAAAGTGACTGGGGAAACAGCTACTCACTCAATGCAACTTCAGCAGTCGATGACGCAACATTTGGAGGTTTTATAGCAACCTTATATGATGATGATTTAACGAGTGTTGTGGTAAACTATGCACATGCATGGGACATTACCGACGGTTTTGTCGGAACAATGCTTATGCCTTTTATACCTTTTGAAGAATCCGACGGGACATACAGTTTTACCAAAAACAGGGGTGGTTACATCAGCCGCATGGAAGCTTCAACCAATATCGGTGATTTCGATATGTTCACTATATTGCTTAGAACAAACCTTTCAGAAATATTTTCAGATATAGACATATTTTTTGCACCATCCTGGAGTAAAACATCCCCGGCTGCCATTTCCAGGAATCCTTTTTATTCGCTTCTTGGACAGGGTCTGCTGAGTTCAAATGGTCAATTGGAAGGGCATGATGGTTATAGTGTGTATATGGGAGCTATTTTTCCAATGCCTTTTGGTGGGAAACTAGGCCTTGAATACAATTGGGGATCTAAATACTGGATTAACATGACCGGAGCTGAAGACTCACTTATTGCCAGTAAACTTTCAACAAGAGGCCAGGTCTTTGAGGGATATTATATTCAGCCTGTTGTCGGCGATAAATTCTTTGTTACTCTTGGCGGGCAATATTACGATTATAAATATACAGGCAGCGGAAATCCTCTTGGTGCACCTGTAGAAGTTTCAAACGTGAATGCTTTTGATGCCTTCTTCCCTGTATTGGACAAAGTCTGGAACTTATATATGTCAGCTACACTCAGGTTTTAATAATAGTGTATTGATTTTTTTAATATAACAATAAATTGACTGTGGAATAATGAATAGGGAGAATGCAGAAATTAATTCTGGAGAATTCAAGTCAAACAAAGTGCTCGACACCCGGGGTTTAAATTATCCAATGCAGCTTCGGAAGATTAAGACAGCACTTGAAAGTATGAGAAAAGGTAATGTCTTGGAAATCTGGGATTTGGATCCTTATTCAAAAAAATCAATCCCTGAGATTGGAAACAGGAATAGTAATGAGTTTCTCGGGTTTGTTAACGACCCCGATGGGTATACGATATATTTTATAAAGAAAGGATGAGTTTGATACAACAGTTTTTCAAACTCATCCATAACATGGAGGATATAATGTTAAAAAAAATAATGATTTGTGTTCTTGGCATTTTCATTACATTCAGCTTTACCGGTGAAATTATGGCCGGTGATAAAGGTAATTGGCGAAAAGGAAAGCGTTCTTATAGAAATGTATACAAAGCATGTTTTAAAAGAGGTGCTGTAGAAAAAGCAAAGCCACCTATAAGCCCTGATACAAAGACCCAGGGCCAGTGGAAGAGAGTTTTTGATAATAAAAAGTTCAGTGCATTCGGCTGCAAGGAAGAATGGGAGAAGCTTTCTGAAAAAGATCTGCTTAATATTTTTACCTATTTGCATGATCATGCTGCTGATTCACCGACCCCTGCAAAGTGTAAATAGAACATGTTTTTAAGGACAATATCATGATGATGTTAAGCCGTCGCAATTTTTTTAAAATCATGGGAGGTGCCGGGGCATCGCTGGCAACTATAACCGGCAACTCTCATGCAGGTGAGTCTGCAGAAACTTTCGATTCTTTTGGATGCCTGGTTGATATTACCCGTTGCATTGGCTGCCGTAAATGTGAGGTCGCCTGTAATGCGCATAATAAACTGCCGCACCAGGATTTTAATGATATGACCGTACTGGATGATTATAGGCGGCCGGACTGGGAAAAATACACAGTGATCAACCGGCATCACGGTTATCCTGTTGATGACGTGGACCACAACGTCCATATTTATGTTAAGGAACAATGCAGGCATTGTGTTAAACCTTCATGCGCCTCGGCATGTGTGGTCGGTGCTTTGACCAAAAAGAAGAACGGTCCGGTGGTATATGACGAGAAGAAATGCATTGGCTGCCGTTATTGTATGGTCGCGTGTCCATTCCAGATTCCTGCGTATGAGGATCATAATCCTGTAACGCCAAGAGTCATAAAATGCACTTTTTGTTATGACCGTATTGAACAGGGGAAAATGCCTGCGTGTGCGACTATCTGCCCGACTCAGGCTATGATTTTCGGCAAAAGGGATGCCCTTTTATCGATTGCAAAAAAAAGGCTTAAAAACAACCCTGGTAAATATATCGATCATATTTATGGTGAATATGAAGTTGGCGGTACATCCTGGCTGTATCTTTCTCCGGTTGAATTCTCATTCTTTCCGGAGCTTGGTAATAAACCTCCCCCAAAATTGACGGAAATGATTCTAAGCGGTGTATTTGGATATGCAGCTGCACCGACTTCCCTTTTTGCCATACTGGGAGCCATATCATGGATTAACAATAGAAAAAGATCTATAACTTTAAACGAAGTATCAGGCCGGGAAGGGGAAGAAAAGTGAATGGTGAGTTTGCTCCTGTAAGAGGACGATTCTGGACAACCGGTGTAAAAGTAATGCTGGTTTTTATGTTTGCCGGGGCAATTGCCCTTTTGGCCAGATTTTTTGGAGGACTTGGCTATATAACAAATAATAACGATGCTTATCCATGGGGGCTTTGGATCGGTGTAAATGTTGCCGGAGGTGTCGGGCTGGCAGCGGGTGGTTTTACAACCGGTGCTATTGCTTATGTCCTTAACCGAAAGCAGTTTCATTTGATTTTAAGGCCCGCATTGTTTACTGCACTGCTCGGGTATACATTTGTCATAATGGCACTTCTTACGGATTTAGGCCGCTACTGGAATATGTACAGCCCGATGATTAACTGGAATTTTACTTCGGTTCTTTTCGCGGTTGCAATCTGTGTTATGATTTCCACTACAATTCTTTATATAGAATGTATTCCGATTGTTGCCGAGCGGTTTATCGGGAATGTAAATCTGCCCCCGGGACTCAGGGTTTTTAATACCATTATTGACCGGTTGTTAAAATTTGCAAACAACACCATTGACAAGGTTATGATTATAGTTGTTATTGTCGGGATTGTTTTTTCATGCCTTCATCAATCCTCCCTTGGTGCCCTGATGCTGATTGCACCTTCAAAGGTTCATCCATTATGGTATACACCAATACTTCCTCTTTTATTTTTAATGTCGGCAATTGCAGCAGCTTATCCGGTTGTTATTTTTGAACATCTTCTTATAGAAAAATCTCTGGATAAAAAACCAAGGATGGATATATTGACACCCATGGCAAGATTTATGCCTGTGTTAATGGGCATTTATCTTGTTTTGAAAATTGGAGATATGGTTTCCCGGGAAACCTATGTTTATCTTTTCGACGGAACAGCTCAGACAAATGCTTTTCTGGTGGAAGTCATTTTCGGGGTTATATGTCCTTTTGTGCTTGTATTGTTTCAAAAGGTTCGCAAATCTCCGGGATGGCTTTTCTTTACTTCTTGTCTTGCTATTTTTGGAATTCTCATTAACAGGATCAACGTTTTTATAGTTTCATATTCCCCGCCTTATGGTGGGATCTATTATCCATCTATTGGCGAAATCATTGTTACAATTGGATTTATTTCAACTCTTTTTTTTGTATACAGGCTGGGTGTGACAAATCTTCCCATACTTGCTGTTGATTCTGAGGAGAAAGCTGTATGATAAAGAATTTTATTGAATCACACTCCATACGGAAAAGTATGATTATAGCTTTTATAGCGATATTTTTCATAAGCGGTGCTCTGCTTATATATAATGCTCTTGCTGCTTCAAATGATTCTGTTGTGCTTGTTCCCAATCATATTTATCCTGAATGGGAAGCATCTGAAAAAAAGAAAAAAGCTGTTAAATATATCGATAAAGTAAAAAAAGAGATACCGGTTGAAAGAAGCCTGAGGCTGAAAAGAATGAAACTTGGGGTTGATGATATCCTAAAGCCCACTTTTAACATAAACGGGTCAACGGTTGAAACTGATTTTTATAAGCCGGTAAAATTCATGATGAAAGAACATGCGTTGCGGGAAAACCTGGATTGTGCTGTGTGCCATCACAAAACACCTGATATTCAGGCTCCTGATGAACAAGCAGCCAGGTCAATGGAAACTACCCGTTGTGAGTCATGTCACCAGGGAACCGGTATAGTAGAAAAAGTTGAAGACAGGCTTAGTTTAAAAGCGGCATATCATCAGAAATGTATAGAATGCCACAAGGAAAAGGGCGGTAAAAATGCACGTATATATTGCAACAGCTGCCACAGACAAAATGTCGTAAGCCATGAGAAAATGTTTACAGTTGTCGGTGATCCTGAAAAGGTTACCCCTACACAGATGACCCGCCTATGTCTGGATTGTCATTCAAAAGCAGGTGAAGAGATGGTCAAAAGCGCCCATTATAAATGGGGAGGGCCTGTATCGAAGTGGACTGTTACCCAGAATGACAATCCTGTTACAGGAAAAGTGTTTAACTCGATAAACAACAATTGCATAAGCCCTTATGGTGACTGGGGGCATTGCACAAAATGCCATGTCGGTTATGGTTCAATAGAGGACGAAGGGAAAGAATTCAGCAAAAACCCGGAAAATATTGACTGTCTGGTTTGTCATGCAGAAGAAGATACTTATGGCAAGGGGAAGTATGGAATGCCTGCCGAGGATGTTGATCTGGTTTGGGCTGCCGGACTGGTCGGCAACACA
>JABHLN010000057.1 GCA_018693105.1 Desulfobacterales bacterium
CCACAAAGATCGGCGATACAATACATCTTGAATTTGAAGTTGCCGAACTCACTGAAAAAGATGACAAAAGAGGTGTTATCACCTCAAAGAACACGATTAAAAACCAGCGCGGAGAAGATTGCTGTGTTTATATCTCCAAGGTACTGGCTGGCAGGCGCCCTTAATAGGACACTAAATAGTTTGAGAATAACAGACAAATTATAATAAGGTATGATATGGATTTTAAAGATATACTTTTAGATAAAAAAGATCACATAGCTACAATCACAATGAACCGTCCGGAACATATGAATGCATGCAGCATGAACATGTTCCGGGAACTTGGTGATGCCCTTAAAGATATCGGAAATGATGATGATATCAGGGCAGTTGTTATTACCGGGGCCGGTGACAAGGCTTTCAGCGCCGGAGTTGATATTAACCAGCTTCAATTTGAAACCCTCAAGGATTCTGAAGCATGGATTAAAGATGATGCAGCCATGTTCAGACTTATCGAAAGCATTCCACAGCCTATAATTTCAGCAGTTAATGGTTTTGCTTTTGGTTATGGCTGTAAAATTTCTATTGTCAGCGATTTGGCCATAGCATCAGATAATGCCAAATTCGGCCTGCAGGGAATCAAACTGGGAGCTGTTCATATTATAACTCTTGGACGTGCACGGGGTGTAATGAGTAGAAAAGACCTTGCCTATTTGCTTTTGTCAGGAGAGGTTTTTGATGCACAGACCGCAAAAGATATGGGACTTGTAAACAAAGTCGTACCCCAGGCTGACCTGTTGGACACAGCATATGATCTTGCCCAAAGAATAGTTGAATACCCCACTTATGCTGTAAAGGTAATAAAACGTATGCTGCATAGAGGTATGGATGATGATTATCGCTACGAAGATCTATTAAGCCCGAGCCTGCTCCTAATGGAAGACCTAAAGCTTGGCAGGGAAGCTTTTTTGAATAAAACAAAACCGGAATTTAAAGGCTACTAATAAAATCATTAAGAAAAACCGTAATAAATAGCTAAGAATAATATACCGGATTTTCATGGAGTATTATTCTTGGCTAAACAACATAATACAATAGATATTTTCAACCAAAACCGTCTATCCACAGTTATATTAGGGCTTGACATTGTGTAGTTTATTGCATACTATCTTCCATCGGTTGATGGAAGATAGTATTGACATGGCTTTAATTTAATATGGTTTTATGTAATGCGGGAGAATAAAAACAATGGAAAAAGAATATCTTGAAGATTATGCTGTTGGTGAAAAATTTATAACACCTGCAAGAACAATCACCGAAACAGATATTGGAATGTTTGCAGGACTTACCGGTGATTGGCATGAGCTGCATACAAATGTTGAATATGCGAAAAACACACCTTTTGGAGAAAGAATAGCTCATGGTATGCTGGTTCTTGTTGTAGGAAGCGCCCTTTCACTTCGTCTCGGTAATAATGTAACCCTGCCGAAGTCGTTTATTGCATTTTACGGTATGGAAAAAGTACGTTTTGTCCATCCAACAAAAATAGGTGATACGATCCATTGTGAAAGTGAAGTAATTGAACTCATTGAAAAAGATGATAAAAGAGGCGTTATGGTGTCTGAGGCCCGAATAAAAAATCATCGCGGAGAAGATTGCTGTATATTTGTCTCAAAGATCCTTTGCGGACGAAGGCCTAAATAAACATAGACAATAAAATTATACGTAGTGCTGTTCTATTTTCACTTGACACCAATTCATTTTATGATATTTTATGAAACACTGATCAATCGGTCGTTCGGTCGGGTGTTTGGTCGGAAAATTAGGTCTTTCAATTAGCTTAAATATTTAATATTATTGCAGCAATTAAAAAAATTGCTGCTCTGATTATTGTGGTTATGGATATAATTTATTTATTTTAAATCGCGGTAATTTCCGTAAACCCTGACGAATTGAGGTTTTAACAATGAAAAAAGTAGGAATTATTGCAGTAGAACAAACAAAATTTGAGGCCGCCAGAGTTGAATCCGGTTTTTCGGACCTTGTTTTTGAAACATCAGGTCCGGCAGTAAAAAAAGCCGGGTTGACCAGAGACGACATCGATCAGATCGTTACGGCATCACAGGATTTCTGGGATGGTAGAACCATAAGTAACTTCGCAGTATCGGAAGCATGCGGTTCCTATTTGAAACCTGAAAGTAAGGTAGCTATGGACGCTGCTATGGCAGTATTTTACGGCCTTGCACGCATTTTATCCGGGGCATACAAAACCGGTCTTGTAACCACGCATTGCAAAATGTCACAAGGACCGCAGAATGTGATTTACAATGCCGTTTTTGATCCCATGTATCAGCGCCAGTTGGGACTTGACTTCGTTAACGCCCATGCTTTTCAGGCAAGAGCTTATATGGAAAAATACGGTGTAGGGCCCGAACAATGGGCAGAGGTTACCGTAAAAAACAAGAAGAATGCTCTTAAGAACCCGAAAGCAATGGACGGGCGTGAATTAACTATTGACGACGTCATGAACAGCCCTATGCTGGCTGATCCGATTAAAGAGCTTGACTGCATGCCTGTTTCAGACGGTTCGGCAACAATTATCATGGCTGAAGAAGAGACAGCAAAAAAATTGTGCGACAAACCGGTATGGATCAAGGGTTTTGCAACTTACATGGATAACTATTACTTCGGCGACAGGGACCTTGCAGAAGTTGGAGCTCTTGAAAAATCCGCAAAACGCGCTTACAAAATGGCCGGAATTACAGATCCGAAAAAAGAAATTGATGTTGTTGAATTGACGGAGTTTTTCTCATATCAGGAACCCATGTGGGCAGAAGGTCTGGGACTTTGTGATAGAGGCAAAGGTGGTGACCTTATAAAAGACAACATTTCTACCCAGGACGGTTCTCTACCCATAAATGCCTCCGGTGGTGTTCTTGCCGGTAATCCGCACACCGTTGCGGGCATGGTAAGAGTTATCGAAGCATGCAATCAGCTTACCGGTGACGCTGGTGAATACCAGAAAGATGGTGCAAAAACAGCAGTTGTACAGTCAACAACAGGACCTTGCGGACAGAGTCAATGTGTAATGGTTCTTAGCACTGACTAAGAGAATCGGTAAACGATTTTTATTTTAACAAAAAATTAATCAAAGTATTTCAATGTTTGAATTAATTTTGGTTTTTTAAATTATAAGAAGGGGGAATTATTCATGGGTCGAAAGGTAGCCATAGTTGGAACCGGCCAGACCAAGCACAAGGCAAGGCACAGCGATATGAATATTGTTGAGCTGATTAATCAAGCTGTAAATCGCTGCCTTGAAAATGCGGAACTCACAATAAACGATATTGATGCCATTCTTATTGGAAATATGGAACATTTTGAAGGAATCAACTTATCGGATATGTGGGCTTCTGATGCCTCAGGCGCTCTAGGTCGATGCGGAATGAAGATAACAACTGGGGGCAGCACGGGAACATCTCTCTCATCTGCTGCATATTATTACACAGCCTCTGGCCTTTTTGATACAGTCTTATGTGTTGGATGGCAGAAACAAAACGAGGGCGACACAACAGCCGGTCTTGTTTCAGCAACCGATCCCATATGGGAAAGGGCATCTTTTGCAGGAGCTTTCGGAACATTCGGAGGTGCTGCAACCCAATATATGATGGAAACTGGTCTTACGCCTGAAGATGCGGCAAAAGTTGCTGTCAAAAATAAAAGGCATGGTCGCTTAAACCCTTATGCCCATCTGCATCTGGATATATCGGTGGACGATGTATTAAGGTCGCCGATGCTTGCATATCCGATACGCATGCTTGATTTGTGCCCTGCATCGGAAGGCGCTTGTGCGATGATTATGACGCATGAGGACAATGTCAAAAAGGTTACTGACAAACCTGCATGGATCTCAGCATCTGTTTGCAGGCATGATTCTGCTTTTACCGGTGATCCACCATTTTTTCTTGACCTGAGAACTCTAAGGTCAGCTGCCAAAGAAGCTTATGCAACAGCTGATATTAAAGATCCGATGAAAGACCTTGATATTATCGAGCTTTACGAGCCGGTTACGTGGGCTGAGCTTTCTTTCCTTGAAGCACTTGGAATCGGTGAAGGCGGAAAAGTTGGTGAACTTCTTGCCCAGGGAGTAACTTCAATTGAAGGCAGCCTTCCGGTAAATCTTTCGGGTGGTGTTTTATGCACAAATCCCATCGGAGCCACAGCCATGTGCCGTGTAGCTGAAGCAGCTATTCAGATCCGTGGGGAGGGTGGAGAACGCCAGGCAAACCACAAAGTTAACACCGCATTAGCTACAGGTTACGGTGGAAACTGGTGGTCAGATCTCCTTATATTAAAAAGTTCTCTATAATTTTAAAAAGAAATAACAAGGTAACAAAGAGGTAACCTCGATGAGTGATAAAAATAAGAATGTTGAGAAAAAGATCGCAAGAGACATTAAATACCGTGCTCTCCTGGAATTTAAATACTCTGCAGGAAAGCATGCCAGCTACTTCTTTCAACAATTAAGAGATAATAAGAAACTTATGGCATCAAAATGCCCTAAATGCGAGAAGGCATATGTTCCTCCCAGGCCTGCCTGTCCGGAATGTTTTGAAGCAAATTCAGAGTGGATTGAAGCAGGCCCACAAGGAACTCTCGTAGGTTTTACGGTTGTCGAATTTCCTTTTCTAGACCCGACTACCGGCAAAACAAAAGAAGTACCTTACGGATACGGATTTATTATACTTGACGGCACAGCTACCAAATTTGCACATTTCCTGGATGAAACCGATCTAAACAAACTCGAAGCGGGTATGCGTGTTGAGCCTATTTTTGAGGAAGAGCGAAGTGGCAATTTTGCTGACATCAAGTACTTTAGAAAAATTGCTGATTCTGAATAATAACACCGGTAGGCTATACAACGGAAAACAGTAAGGAGTAAATTTCATGGCAGAAACAGAAAAAATGGTCTTTGACGGTAAGCTTGATATTAATTACAAGTATGCTTCCGGAAAAGTTACAGGCAAATTCTATGATGAAATAGAAGAAAACAAGAAGATTTTCGGGATAAAATGCTCGAAATGCAATACTGTCTATGTTCCGCCAAGGCAAACCTGTGGCCCGTGCTTCACAACAATGGAAGAATGGGTAGAGGTTCAGCCAACAGGAGTAGTAACAAACTACACTATAGTAAATTATGCGGAACCCCTAATTCAGCCTATGGAACCGCCATATGCACAAGCCCTTATAAAGCTTGAGGGTGCTGACACACCTTTTATTCATCTTATAGGTGAAGTCGATGTAGAAAAAGTAAAAATCGGCATGAAGGTTGAGGCTGTTTTCGCTGAAGAAAAGACAGGCAATATCCTTAACATAAAATACTTCAAACCTGTAGAATAGTTTATATATAAAGGTTTGGACAAAATATAAACAAGGGGAGTATAGCTTTATACTCCCCTTGTCATATGATATTAAGGACATTTAATTTTGTACTATTGCGCTGTTAAAACAGGCTCTTATTACCACAAGCCATCGCATCATCTAATCAAATAATGACACAAGAAATTAGTATAAGCAGATAAAGAACACCCTTTCCCGGAAAAAACTATCCTTAATAAATCATATTTAAAATGTAACAGACCCATATAAATGCAAATGTTTGTTGTAATCCTGAAACTTTGCAGCGGTCTAATAATATTATCAGAGTTAGAACTGAAAAAATTATATGTAGAAAAATTAAAAGCAAGATCATTGCACAAATGGGTATAGCCGATGGATTTTGAATTTACAGAAGAAGAACTGGCATTCAGGGAAGAGGTCGAAAATTTCGCCCGAAGTGAAATGCCCAGGGAAATCGAAGAAAAAGCATATTTATGGCCCGGTGGATATGGGACCCTTCCCATATTCGAAAAGGAATTCGAAGAATTCTGCAGAAACTTCTTTCTTAAACTTGGAAAAAAAGGATGGCTTTCTCTCGGATGGCCTGAAAAATACGGCGGGGTTAATTCAATTGTAAAACAGGCAATCGTCGATGATGTATTGAGTTATCACAGGGCTCCATGTGCACATGCCGCAACATCTATAGTTGCTCCGACACTGATGCGGTTTGGAAGCGATGAAATGAATAATATATGGATGCCCGGAATTATAAATGGAACGACCTCATTCTGGCTTGGATATAGTGAACCGGATGTGGGCTCTGATCTTGGCTCTGTGAAAACAACAGCCGTTAAAGATGGCAGCGAGTATGTAGTAAACGGTCAGAAAATATGGAGCAGTGGGGCTCATGTAACTGATTATTGCTGGCTTCTGGCTAAAACCGATGACTCCTCAAAACATAAAGGCATGTCCTTATTTATTGTAGATAACAACACACCCGGTGTTACAATCAAGCCTATAACAAACATTGCAGGAATTGATTCGTTTAATGAGGTCTTTTTCGATGATGTCAGGGTGCCTGAAAAAAATCTTGTTGGCGAAAAAAACAACGGTTTTTATTATGTTATGTCTGCATTGGAACACGAGAGGATAGTAATTGGGTTTGGGACCTTCAGAAGAATCCTCGATGAACTGACCCAATACGTTAAAGAGAAAAAGAAAGCTGTTGGAAATACACGAGAATACGAAGAAGCAAGAAATATTATCGCATTAATGGCGATAGAGGTTGAAGTACTCAAAAGCTTTTTCTGGAGAACTGTATGGATGATGGACAATGGTCATAAGGCAAATATCGAAGCATCGGCCTTAAAACTTTTTTGCTCTGAACTTGGGGTAAGTCTTTCCAATTCAGCAGTTGACATTCTTGGACTATACGGTCAGATCGACAAGGGAACTAAGTGGACACAATTTGGAGGTCGGGCAGGAATAGGCTATTTGGATTCCATTTCCGGCCCTATAGGCGCCGGAGCATCGGAAATTCAGAGAGTATTGATTGCAACAAGGGGGCTTGGGTTACCAAGAGGATAAACTCTAATCGATGGCGTCGTAAAAAGTCTCCATCTACTGCGTTATATTATTTAGCCAAGCGTTCGACATACTACATGTATGCCTTCACGCCTAACTAAACAATATGCCTTGTATATGAAGATTTTACTTAGCCATTATTCATGCTTTTGCGAGTTTGTTGAAAAAATGCTTCAAAAATATGGGAAAAATTTGTGGGAAAACCATAAATTAAGAATTTAAATTAAATCGGAGTTTTCAAATGAACTTTGCTCTTACAAAAGAACAAAAAATGCTTCAAAAATCCATCCGCCAGTATATAAAAAAGAAATGCCCAAATTCACTTGTAAAAGAACTGGCTGCATCTGAAAAAGGCTACTCGCCTGAATTATGGAAAGAGATGGCAGAGCTTGGGTGGATGGGACTTGTGTTCCCTGACGAATATGAAGGAAGCAACTTTTCATTTTTTGACCTTGTTCTTTTTTTTGAAGAGATGGGATATAATATCTGCCCGGGGCCGCTTTTTTCCACATTGGTTCTTTCCGGCCTGCCAATATTAAATTATGCGGATAACAAACTTAAAAGCGAAATCCTTCCACAAATATCCACAGGAGAAATAATTTTGACAATGGCGGTCACAGAAGAAAACGCTGATTATATACCTTCATCAATCAAAACCTCTGCAATAAAAGAAGGGGATGAATATATTATAAACGGCACGAAACTATTTGTGAATGACGCCCATGTTTCTGATTATATTTTATGTGTTGCAAGAACCGATGAAACACCAAACCCTGAAGACGGGGTAACTCTCTTTATGGTGAATGCAAAAACACCCGGTGTTGAAATATCATTGATGAAAAATGTGACCCTGGAAAAACCGTGCGAAGTCAAATTTGAAAATGTAAAAGTACCTGCGAAAAACATTATCGGAAAACTGAACAATGGCTGGATGATAGTGAATGACACAATAGAAAAAGCAGCTCTTGTAAAAAGTGCTGAAATGATCGGAGGGGCTCGTGGCACAATGGACCTTGCTCTTCAGTATGCAAAGGAACGTGTCCAGTTTCAAAGACCTATCGGTAGTTTTCAGGCTGTACAGCAGCATTTTGCAAATATGTGGCTCGGAATTAACGGATGCCGTGACCTTGTTTACCTTGCAGCTTCAAAAACGGCAAAAGGAGAGCATGCTGAAAAAGAAATCGCCATGGCCAAGGCACGAACAGGAAAAATATTCAGAGAGGTTACAACATTAGGGCACCAAATATTCGGCGCAATCGGGTACACAATGGAACATGATATGCATCTTTACCGCCGGCAGGCATTAAGCGGCGACATTACCTTTGGAAATACATATTCACAGCTTGATAAAATAGCAGTAAGTCTAGGTTTGTAAGGTTTAAAGAGATACAATTAAATTCAAACAAAAATGATGATTTTCAGGAACGATTATTTCCTTTTGAGTATCAATGTTTCAGAAAAAGTTAGTTCATTAGCATTTATTTGTATTATCAACCGAGCCTGAAAAAGGGATAGTCAATGAAATTACCCCTTCCTCCATTTTGGCTTCTAAAAACAGACCTGACTTTTCAAACACCCTCATCATCGACTTGTTCGTGGTCAATACAGAAGCGGTAAAGCCCTCAACACCACGCTCCTTTGCCAGTCTGACGAGCATATTGAAAAGGTATGAGGCTATACCTATACCCTGATACTGCTCATCCACAATAAAGGCCACATCAGCATAGGGACGGCTAAGCAGTTTTGCAAATCTGGCTTCTGCAATTATCTTCCACTTTCCCGAACCTCCTTCAAGACCAACAACCGAAGTGAAACGATTGAGATCAACATTAACATATTCCTGCATCTTGAAATGCGGCATGGCTTTAATTGAAGTAAAGTATCGATAGTAAATATCTTCATCCGAAAAACGGTAGAAAAGTCGACGCATTTCCTCCTCATCAGATGGCCTGAGCTCCCTGAATTGAACATCGACGTTATTTTTGAAAGTATGCCTCTCTTCTATTTCCAAAGAGTAGAGATGAGCTGATTCTGCCAGAAATATCTGATCCCTGTAGATCAGATTTGCCTCCTTTGCCTGATCAACAAGAAGCTGGCGATCATCCGGATGCGCGATATCGATCAGTGCCTGAGCTCGTTCACGTATAGTACGGCCATTCATGTTGGCTACACCGTATTCAGTGATGATCATATCCACAGATTCTCTGACACTAAATTGCACCGGAAAAGATTCAACAGACAAGAGAATATTTGGTTTCCCATTCGGATCCCTTGAAGGAAGGGCTATCAAGTTCTTACCTCCTTCGGAAAGCTCAGAGCCATTAAAAAAATCCTGGGCTCCTCCTCGACCGGTAACCAACCGCCGGCCCTTCTCCACATAAAGGGCAATTCTGCCGGTAAGATCCACTTTTCTTGCAGATACAATAAAAACAAACCGGGAGTTCCTACCGATCTGGATTGGACTAAACACCTTATCTATCCCCTGAAACTCAACCAGAGGATTACGATCCAGCCATTTCATCAATTCAGGAGTTCCAAATGCATAAGACACTACTGACTTGCCCCTCCAGTTAGCCTTGTGACGGTTAGTCACAGCACCGCTCTTTACCAAATCCATCATACAATCTGAAAAGAAAGGAGAATGGATACCCAGATCACGTTTATAAACCAGATGCCGACTTAAGGCATCAAATAACGGCCCCATGGAGAAGGCGATACAGCTTCTGTCTTCAATCATTGACGCTACGTTTTCAGTAACCTTATCGAGGACATGGTCCCCGGGCAGTATTTCAAATGTTTTCAGAGACTCAGTGGAAAGGACAAGCATATCCAGGTCAGATACATGAACATAACTGTCTCCATAAGTTCGAGGAATTTGATCGTTGATTTCACCAACTGAAATTGATGCCTGTTCCATTGCCAGTACGGCAACATCCACAGCCACACCAAGACTGCAGTACCCGGCTTCATCGGGTGGAGATATTTGAAAGAAAGCCATATCAATTGGAATCTGGCGTGATTCAAACAACTGAACAATGTCAGAAGGCCTGCTTGGAATCAGATCCACTCTGCCTGCAGAAACTGCCTCGCTGACCATCCCACCGGAATAGAAGGTTTTGAGTCGAAACTTTCGGGAATTTGATTCTTCTGTTGAAATGATCTCTCCAAAACTCCCCAATTGAATCAATTCAAGATCCTGAAGATTTCTTGCCTTGGATGCAATCAACTCCTTTACCAATGTCCCCGGTTCTGCCAATCCTGTACCCAGGAAGATCGTCATTCCGGGTTCTATCTTTTCCAGAACCTCATCGGCAGAAACTATTTTTTCTTCCCATGAAGAGTAATTAGTATCATTCATAAGTTATCTTAATATTTTGTACCGACAGAAACCACTTCATCTGTGAGAATCTTTGCCTTTTTTATCTTTTCGGCCTTCATGATTTCGAATCCGTAATTATCCTGAACTCCTCCACACCTGCGTTCTTAAACAGTAAATCGGACTCTTTCGAGTCCGATTTACTCATGGTATGCCGAATTCTTAAACCATATTAATATGTTAACTATCTTCCAATTATAACCCCGGTAGGATCAATTTCTTCCCTAAGCAAACGGAGTTCTTCGTCACTGGGAGGGATCGTATTTTCGATTACCGGCGCTTTTAAAAGTTCAAAACCGCAATTTTCCTGAACATCCTCAAATGTTTTACCAGGATGAATTGAAATTACCCGCATACGTTTTGAGTCCGGCTCAAAATCCATTATGGCCATATCTGTTATAATCTTGTATGGGCCTGCACCAACTGGAAGACCGGATTCTGCTCTTGAATTTCCTCCATCAAGCCAACCTGGAGTTGTCAGGAAATCAAGTTTTTCAACAAATCGTTTTGAATTTTGAGGCGTTATTACCATCATTTTCCAGCAAAAAGACGCAAAATCATTCGCTCCGCCACTTCCCGGAAACCTGACTTTCGGTTTTTTATGATCCCCGATAACGGTTGAATTTAAATTTCCATATTTATCTATTTGAGCACCACCTAAAAAAGTATAATCTACAAAACCCCTTGAGCAGGCTTCCATAGTATCTGCCATACTTCCGGCCATAGCTGCTTTATAAAAAGTCCTGGAATCTCCCACGGAAATCGGCATTTCCGGAAGCTGGGGACTGATACCGCCAGCTTCAAACATGATCAGAAGATCAGGTGCAGACAATTTCTGTGCAAGCATGGCAGCAGCACAGGGTGCACCGGTACCAACACCAACAGATGATTCATTATCAAGTTCTCTTGATGCAACCGATATCATAAGTTCCATCGTATTATATTGTGTCACGATTATTTCTCCTTGTATATCAGCATTTCTTTAACCCTTAGTTCCCGCATTTTTGCAGAACCTCCGTTACGGGCAATATATTCTTCGTGGTCAGCACAGGTATATAAATTTTTGTCTAAAAATTCTTTGAATTTTTCAGAATCTTTTTCAACAGACATCCATTCTTTCAAATGATCTTCATCTGAAAAATATTCATATGGCATCGTTCCCGGATATGCTCCAAATGGAACTTCACATACTGCATCCACCAAATGAAAAGGAATTCTAGTAGATGAAGGATCTCTTGCAATTTCATCATGAGTTATAAGCTTTTCAGTGGTTATAATAAGTCGTTTGGATGCGTTGGCAAGGTCTAAATCAGACACTGCAATACCTTTAAATCTTGAATTTCCGTAAATATCTGCCTCATGTACATGAATTACAGAGACATCAGGATAAAGTGCAGGCATGGCCGCAAGTTTCTTACCGGTATAAGGACACTCAATTATTTTTGAAGCACTGTATTTGAAAGTGTCGGTCCCCATGATATTTCGGATTGGAACAAAGGGTACGCCCATTGCAGCAGCTTTAAGCCTTGCTGTCAGGCTATAGTTTGTCCACTCTGTCACTTCGACCTTGCCGCTTTCAACATATTTTCTGGAACAGGGAGAAAGTCCCCTGGCCTCAAGGCCGACAACATACGCCACATCCAGACGATCATAAACCTCTCCGGCACTTAGTATTTCCATATCATGAGTGGCAGTGTGTCCGGCAAATCCCATTTTTTTTCTTCCCTGCCTGACAATTTCGTGACATGCGGCAACCGGTGTTCTGTTCGCGCCAAAACCGCCCATGCCAAGGTAATCGCCATCGTGAACAAATTCTTTGATGGCATCCTTAAGCTCCATAACCTTATTTTTCATTTTTCGTTTCTTGGTCCGGAAAAAAGCTCTTGCTTTATCCGGGTCCGGATCCATAAATAATGGCCCTATTCCTTGATCAATAATGTTCAACTGACTCCTCCTTATTCAATATTCAATAATTGTGACCCGAAGCAAGTAGCATTGACATATGCAAATACAGTGATAGATATAGCAAAAAAAATATGCCTGCTCTTCTCCGGAGATTTTTTTATTATTGTTTCAGCAGGTGAAAAACGAATTATATCTGAGTACAAAAAGTGGACGAATAATAATATCATGTACATTCCGCAAGTCGGATTTAATAGAAGGACAATGCGGTGCAGAAGCTAACTACGAGATAAAACAATATATTCTATATACTCTATAAAAGACCCTTTATCAAACATAAAAATGTTTACGCTGTTGTTGCAAGTGGTGACACAACCTCTTCTTCATATTCATTTGGACACTTTACAAAAAAAGTAATTAAGGCACCCACACATAGAAAAATTGAAGCCATTATATAAGCGGTTGTGGGAGTTCCTGTCTGAGCCACAATCATCTGAGATATCCTTGGAAGAACAAACCCTCCTACACCCCACGCCGTAAAGATAAATCCATAGTTAACGCCAAAATTGGCAAGACCATAATAATCTTTTGTAACAGATGGAAACAACGATAGATTTGTGCCATAATTAAAGCCTATCAAAGTTGCAATAACTACAAGAAGCATTGCATCACTATTCCCTACAAATGCAAGAGATGAAATTACAACTGCCTGGAACACCATCATAATCCGCATGGTAAGCATCCTGCCTATTTTATCGGAGACAATACCGGCAACAACCCTTCCAGCTGCATTTCCACAAGCCATGAGCGCAACTACTACCCAGGCCATATCCCCCATGCTATTCTTAGCTAACCCTGCAACTCCACCAATAATCATAAGCCCGGCACCTGCGGCAACAAAATACATAAACCACAGTTTATAGAAAGAAAGCTCTTTAAGCATCTCAGTAGGTGTAATATCGTCTAACTGATCAACAGAAATTGTCTGCTTATTCTTGGATAAATCTTCGGATAATTTAAAATCTGATGGTTTAAAATTTTCAGGCGGGTTAACAAGAAATAGTGCAAAAAAACTGACAACGAAGAAAAATGAAATTCCAAAGATCATCATGGTTTGGTTTAACCCAAACTTGGAAATCATCACCGTTGCAAGGGGAGCAATATATACAGAGGCAAGTCCGAATCCTGCAACGACAATTCCTGCGATCAATCCGGTTTTTGATGATGGAAACCATTTAATAGCTGGAGGAGTTGCCGAAGCATAACCGAAACCGATACCTAACCCGGTTAAAACTCCAAAACCTAATATCCAGGCAGTCAGGGAAGTCGACTGGGAAATGACCATTAATCCCGAACCTGTTAAAATCCCACCGATTATCGCTGTAATTCTTGGACTCAGACGATCCTGAATTCTACCGGCAAATATCATCGCAAAGGCAAATACCAAACAACATACAGAGTATGGGTCGTTTAATGCAGCAATATCCCAGGTAAACGTCCCATCACCAGCAATTATCGATTCCTTGATCGATAATTTAAAAATACTCCATGCATATAATATACCTAAAGCTAAATTAATCCCAAGACCTGCTAAAACGACTACTGTACCTCTATTTCTAACTTGTTTCATTTAAACACTTCCTGATGCCGTAAACCATAAAACTCATAACAATCGTAGCCAAAAATAAGAGCCATTACTTTTCTATTCAAACCTGCAATTCATATTGTTGCCAATTCCAAAGAGAACAAATCCTATTTTTGAGTTCCACCCAAACAAAAATCTTAATTATTACGCTACAATTTTTCCGTAGTCAAGAAATTTTTCAACCCAATTTAGCGAGCATTAGTTAGCGTCCATCCAGAAATGAGGATTTTTGTTCAAGATCAAGGCATGAATAATATTTGTAAATTTTCGTGCCATAGTCCACGACATTAATTGCCAGACATCTAATCCAGAAGAAAACCGATAGTCCTCATTACAAGATATTATCAATGATACCAAATGCCTTTGAGGTGAGCCTGTTTATTTTAAAACTTGCGATATCTTACATCAATACAGAAAATATTCATCAATTACAGACATCCTGTTTCTTACAAAAACGCAAAAAGGGCAAACCCTTAGAAAAGGATTTGCCCTTATGATATTATAGAAACAGAATTTTATTTTCTCTACAAAACTAAACTATATCTTGCATTTATCAATAACGAAGTAAAGATGTCCTGAGTTAAAGATATCATTATTGATGTTTGTCAATTAAATCCAGGTTTATATTTATTATCAAATATTCTTTTTTAAGTTTACCTTCATAACTTTTCCCAGAGCTGTACGTGGAAAAAATTCGGCATCCACAATCTCAACCTCTTCTATTGCCTTATAGTTTGCAGTTTTTGTCCTGCTTATCTCCAGAACATCATCTTCTGAGATCACAGCACCCTTTTCCGGTACAACATAGGCACGTGGAACCTCACCGAGTCTTTCATGAGGTATCCCGATAACAACAGCCTCCTGGATACGCGGATCCTGAAGTAATACCCTTTCAAGCTCAACCGGATATACGTTAAAACCACCGCGGATTATCATATCCTTTTTCCTATCCACAATATGAAGGTGCCCTTCATTATCAAAACGCCCCACATCCCCTGTTCTGAACCATCCTCCTTCAAGAGCTTCTTTGGTTTCTGCAGGCTTGTTCCAGTAAAACTTCAGAGACCTTTCAGAGCCTATCTGAATCTCACCCTCTTCACCAATTCCACCGGGGGCACCATCCTCTTTTACAAGTCTAACCCTTATATACGGAAGCACATGGCCTACAGACACACCTTTTGTAGGGGCATTCAAAGCTTCACATGCTGCGATAAGTGAAATCTCCGTCATACCGTAACAATGCATAATCCTGAATTTGAAAGTACTCTCGAATTTTTCCCGCAATGAAAGCGAAAGAGGAGAGCCTGCACATATTCCGAACCGGACACTGCTGAAGTCAACATCCATTTCCTGTGACATGGAATATATCATCTGGTAAATTGTCGGCACACCTGAAAAATATGTGACCTTTTCTTTTTTAATCGTCTCAATGAAATCCACAGGTTCAAATTTCTCATGAATTATAAATGTTCCACCAACATGAAAAGCAACACAAGCATGTGTGATATATGCAACCAGCTGGAAAAAAGGTAATGCACCAAGTACAACATCTGTCGAATTATAACCAAGATGGCTGGTGATTCCGTCAAGGTGGGCAAGAACATTCTCGTGAGTATGAGCCGCTCCCTTGGGAAATCCGGTTGTACCTGATGTATATCCGATAACCGCTATATCATCTTTCCCGAGATCCATGGTCAGGATTTCCTGTTCCGGTTTTTTAAGAAAATCCCTGAATGCAAGTACCCCTTCCGGATTACTATCATCACCTATTGATATTACCTTCATGCTCCCATCTTTATACTTCTCAATGTTATCGAGGAAGGTAAGGTAGGGTTTATTCGCTATCATCACCTTTGGTTTACAATCTCCAAGGATATAATTAACTTCATCTTCCTTAAACATTATATTTAAACTCACACATACAAGACCAAGCTTCATTGCAGCATAGAAGCAAAACACAAAATCAGAACTATTATGCATAAGCAAAGCAATACGATCACCTTTTTCAAGGCCGAGTGCATTCAATCCTGCCGCAATACGATCTACATTATCAAGAAACTCACCGTAGGATATCCTTTGATCACCATAAACCATTGCGATTTTTTCAATATCTGTAAGAGCTTTATTTTCAACAGGTTTATATATATTCATTTTTACTCCTTAAATCAGGGCATAACGGGTCAACACGGAATCACAAACCTTGATGGCGTCGTAAAAAGTCTCCATCTACTGCGTTATAGCGGTTGATCAGAAGTTCGACATACTACATGTATGCCTTCACTCCGGATCAACAACTATGCCTTGTATATGAAGATTTTTACTTAGCCATCGGTTATACTTCCAAATAACTCATTGCTAAAATGCAATGAAATTAACAGGTTATTTTTTTGTTATAGTAGTGCAAAGCGCCATAAACTATCTTTTTACGAGTTCATCTTGATGGTCTCGTAAAAAGTCAGAATTTATATTTTTGCTACGTTTCTGTCAATTACAATATGTAATATTTGTTAAAATCAAAACAAGCTCATGAATTAATACTATTAAACTATATCCGGCAATCATAAATCTAATCATTCAGCAGATAAAGGGGGGCGACTATGAAACCAGGGTTTGGCTTTTTCCAGCTGCCCGGCCAGCCTTAATAACGTGGATTCATCACCAAAAGATCCGATGAATTGAACGCCGGTTGGCAGACCTTCGGAAGTCCAGTGTAGCGGTACGGACATGGCCGGAAGCCCGCATAGATTTGATAGTTGAGTAAAAGGCGTCCATTTAAGGCTTTCTTCAGCAAGTTGATCAACTATACCTGAAACTTTCAGGAGTTTCCCTAGGTTGAATGTATTAACCATCTTCATCATCAGGACTTCTATGGACTTTGGCTGTAATTCCCCTATCATGGCAGGAGGATATGCCGTTGTGGGGGTGAGATAAAGATCATGCTTCCTGAAAAAAACTCCCATTTTTCGGGAATAATGATCCCATCGGCGCAAAGCCTTAACCAGAAATCCCTCTGAAAAGGTTCTTCCAAGGAGACCAAGTGTCCATGTAACAGGCTCAACATCTCTGGGTCTTGCCTTCCGCCCCAGCACTTGTTCCAGTTCATCGATATCGGCTGCAACTTCTCCGAAATACATGGCCATATAGCTTTGGGCAAGATCTTTTCCGTCGATATCCGGTTGGGCCTCTTCTATGTCGTGCCCCAGATCTTCGAGTAGCCGGGCCGTATTTTCAACGGCTCTAACGCATTCGGTGTGAACCGGTGTACCGATAGGAGATTTTGTATTAAAAGCTATTTTAAGCCGGCCTGGATCCCTTTCAAGCTCTTCTATATATGGCCTGTCAGGAGGGCAAATTTTATATGGTGCACCTGTATCCGGCCCCTGGGTAATGTCCAGTAAGGAAGCACTATCCCTAACCGACCTGGTAAGAACATGTTCCTGAACCGCCCCTTGCCAAACGTTTCCATACTCCGGGCCGGTAGGATTTCGCCCGCGTGAAGGCTTAAGACCAAAAAGACCGCAATATGATGAGGGAATACGTATAGACCCACCCCCATCACCGCCTGAAGCCATTGGTACCATACCAGATGCCACAGCTGATGCAGAACCGCCGCTTGACCCGCCGGGTGTGTGGTTAATGTTCCATGGATTACGGCAGGGACCGAAAAGCTCAGGTTCAGTGATACCCATTAAGCCGAATTCCGGGGTATTTGTTTTACCTAAAATTACCAGACCAGCTTTTTTGAATCGCACTACCATTTCACTGTCATATCCCGGCACAAAACTCTTGAGAGCCTTACAGCCTGAAGTAAGAGGCACACCGGCATATGCAGCCATCAAGTCTTTTAGAAGAAAGGGAACACCGGTAAAGGGCCCTTCGGGCAATGTCTCCCTTACGCTCTGCCTCCCCTCTTCATACATTTTCGTCACAACAGCATTTAGTTTCGGATTGATCTTTTCGATCCTTTCAATTGCCTCTTCACAAAGCTCAACTGAAGTCACCTGGCCCTGTTTGACCAGCCCGGCAAGTCCCAGTGCATCATATTGATCATATTCCTTGAAATTAGCCATGATGCCTCCTTTTTAAATATATTAAAGCTGTTTGTGTAAACTCTTGGGTTTATATGATAATCTTTTATGGATCCGGAAGAATAATTTTTAAAGAACCTGGATTCAGAAGTGTATTTTTATTCAGATTTCTCCGAACGTAATGCCAGGGCTGTCCAGATGGCTCCAAGTAAATCAAAAAAACCGAACAGTATCATAACCGGTTTTCCAAGGCCCATTAGAACAAAAATAGTCACAAAAACAATCAGAGATCCTCGACCATATACGCTTAACAGGAAGAACTGTTTTAGTTCCCATCGGGCTGAAATCATATAGTAAAATGACAATATGAATATCAGCATACCCGCCATTCGTATCCATATTTCAGTTGTAGTCGGAATCCCAACCAGGGAAAGAAAAAAATTCGGTATTACGAGCATTATCAAACCTACGATAAACATATAAACCCCGAAAACAAAAAGACTTACTGCGCTCTTGCTCACGTTACCTCCTTGTGGAAATAATTTTGATAATTGCCGTTTTTCTTCTTTTCTTTTATAATCATCAATGTTAAAAGATCTTTTAAAATAACAGGTTGTTAACCCTAAAAAGTTTAAAGGAAAACCTTATGGATAAAATAAAGATTCTGAGCAGAATTTATATTGCTGTCAGTGTTTTGTTTGTCTTCCTTTTATTTTTTCATCCTTACCCCGGAAGCTGGCTGATAAAAGCAGTTCCCTGCACTATAATGGCTTACCTTTCATTCTCATACCTGAAAAGCAGTATGAGAATACTTATGATCTTGGGTTTTCTTTTCTCAGGCCTTGGTGATATTTTTCTGGATCTCAGCCGTGAAAACTTCTTCATCCAGGGGCTGGCCTCGTTTGCCCTGGCACAATTACTTTTTGCAATTGCCTTTACCAGGGATCTTAATACCGATAAAAAAAGACTCCTCTTTGCCGGAATTATTCTACTTTTTACTGCAACAATGGTGGTTTTTCTGATACCAAGCCTTGGAAAGCACCTTGTTCCGGTGATTGTCTATATAGTACTTATTTCAGCTATGGGTGTAAGCGCTGCCTTTCTTAACAGGCCTCTTTCAACAGTTTATGCAGGTGCCTTTTTCTTTATTATCTCGGATTCAATGATCGCCATAAACAAGTTTCTCTCTCCTTTTCCATATTCAACATTTTTTATAATTTCTTTTTACTTTTTAGCCCAGTACAAAATAGGAACGGGAATTATTAAATCAGAATAAAGTCAGCTTTAAGAAGAGGTTCAGAATGAGGTGTTTTTGTTAAAGAGTTTTATGTGTAATAAACTAGTAAAAAGTCAACACGGTATGGCAAAGTAAAAAAGTTCAAGATCAAGGCGTCGCAGTGACGAAGGCTGCAGCGCAACGCAGATATTGGATTTTTTACGAAGTCATCAGGAATACAATTTACCTTTAAAATCAGGTTTTCTTTTTTCAAGAAATGCAGAGGTTCCTTCTTTGGCATCTTCACTTGCCATACACATGGCACATGCATCCGCCTCTACTTTACACCCGGTAACCATATCGGTATCCATTCCGATGTTAACAGCCTGTTTTGCAGCACGGATTGAAACCTTTCCACGGTCCGATATTGTCATTGCCGTTTCTTTAGCCTCTTTAATCAGAGAATCAACAGGACAAACCCTGTTTACGAGACCTATTTCCTTTGCTTCACCTGCTGATATCATTTTTCCGGTAAAAATCATTTCCTTTGCTACATTCGGCCCTACAAGTTTCGCCAGACGCTGAGTTCCCCCATAACCTGGGATAAAGCCAAGTGTGATTTCGGGAAGTCCGAACTTTGCATTTTCAGATGCATATACAATATCACACCCTAGGGCCATTTCACATCCGCCGCCAAGTGCAAAACCATTGACCGCTGCTATTACAGGTATCGGCAGCTCCTGAAGTCTGGAAATATTATCCTGACCTTTCTTAATATAGTATTTTGCCTGAAGGGCATTAAGACCGTCAAGTTCCGAAATATCGGCACCTGCTACAAACGATTTTTTACCCATGCCTGTCACTATAAGGACCCTGATATCCTCATCTGAAAGAATTTCATCAAGTGCCATATCAAACTCATCGAGAAGCTCACGGTTCAAAGCGTTGAGAGCGTCAGGCCTGTTGAAAGTAATTACAGCAAGAGGCTTTTCAATTTCAAATATTATATTTTTGTAAGACATTTATATCCTCCTAAACACATACAACCCAATATTGATGGCGTCGTATATGAAGATTTCTACATAGCCATCGGTTATATTTTTTACTGTTTTATCAATATTGACAATTTCTTAAAAAAGTCAACTCGGGGTGGTAAAGTAAAAAGTTCAAGATCAAGGCGCCGCAAACCCCGAGGAATGAGGCGTACTTATCGTACGCCGCAGT
>JABHLN010000058.1 GCA_018693105.1 Desulfobacterales bacterium
ATGCTAATGCAGAATGTACGGGAAATCTGGATTCTCCAAACCCAAGATGGATAATATCCTGTCCGGAAGCCCACATGGCATTAACCTTCTCATTAATAACAAGCGTTGGTGATGCTTTTGGTGAATTCATTATTGTTCAATTGATTTTTCATATATATTCTATTATAAATTTACAGAATATTTAAATATATAAAAGTATTGAAAGCTTATGTGTAATAAATTCTAATTTTTTATCAAATTAACCATCGGTGATACTTTTTACGAATTAAATAATTTTGATACACTTAAATCAATATTCATATTTTCATAAAAGGAAATTAAATGGGTCATGAGGAAATAAAAACATATTTTAAATCAGATGGTTATCTTTTAAGCGGAATGTTTCATAGACCTGCTGATTCATATTTCCCTCCAGTTGTAATCGGTTCACATGGACTGTTCAGTTCATCCGAATCACCAAAACAGATAGAACTCGCAAAGAAATGTAATGAAAAAGGTATTGCATTTTTACGATTTGACCATCGGGGCTGCGGGGATAGTGAAGGCAAATTTGAAGAGGTCACTTCTCTTGAAGGCCGAAGAAATGATATATTAAGCGCTATTGATATTATAAGAAACAGATCTGATGTCAGTGATAAAATTGGCCTTTTCGGAAGTAGTTTAGGAGGAGCTGCATCTATTATTGCAGCATCATCAACACCAATCGATACTATTGTTACTTATGCGGCTCCTATTCGAAGTGATACAATCAATCCATCACTTGATGGTTTAAGTAACTATTCCCGGTCATTTATTGATAATCTTAGGTTTAATGTATCGGATAAATTATCAAATCTTAAAAATATCCTTATATTCCATTGTGAAGCTGATGATGTAGTACCGGTATCAAGCGCCATGGAAATATATTCTATTGCTGAAAATCCTAAAGAGATGATTCTTTTTGAAAAAGGAGATCATCCAATGAACGACAATAAACATCAGATTCTTTTCATAAAGGAAGCTTTAATATGGTTTATAAAATCTTTCCAAATATAAAAGTGGTTGAACAAAAAAAGTACAATGGATGGATTAGAACAACACGGCGGCAGAGAAGACCTTAAATAGTGTCCATCCAGAAATGAGGCTTTTTGTTCAAGATCAAGGCTTGCGAAAAAAATAACCACGGGTATATATTTGATATTCCGAGGATTATTTTTTGAGCATAACGCAGATATTGGATAAAAAAACCATTTCCGGATGGACACTAACTAATACATATTATAATAATCGGTAACTCTTTGAAATATGTTTATGTCGTTCTTCAGATTCATTTCTTCAAAAAGTTCTCTGGCTTTAAACAAATAATCCTTAAATGAAATATCTTTTACTTTTTCATACATGCTCTCCGGCTTTGAAAGACATCTCCATATTTCCATATATGTTCTCGAAACCTCAAGCCTTGCTTTAAGCTCTTCACCTTCATCTATACTCTTTACCCAGAAGTCAATTGCTTTATTCTGTTTCCCCTGGTACCAAAAAAAACTTCCCATAAGACGATATACTTCGGTTCTGTCCGAAGAGGATTTTCTCAGTTTCTTAATCATTTTTTTTCCGGATAACAGCGCCCTTTTTTTCCTGTAGACAATTTCATTCCTGTTTCCGGATTCTTTTATTGTTTTATATTTTTTTATATCAAAATCTAATTGACTCAATTGAAGATAATTTTTGTAATCGGATATAACCCTCAATTCATTTTTTAATTCAAATGCGTTTTTTAAAGTTTTTTCAGCATTTTCAAGATCTCCTTTGAAAGTATAAATTCTAGCTTTAAGTGAATACATAACCACAAGAGCTTGTCGGAAATCGGTGGTTTTTATGTATTCAATAGCATTATTGGTCTCTTCAATGATATTTTCAAATTCTCGATATTTAAAATGTAATTTAATATTCAGTATATGTTTTAATACATTGGTAAATTCATGTTCATAAATCCCGGCGATTTCACTTAATACACTTAGAAGGTTCATAGCCCCTTTATAATCGCCTTGCTCAATCATTATTCTTCCATGAAATGAAACATAAGCAGATACATGCATTATTTCGCCTGTTTTCAGGCTGGTTTCAACAAATTTTTCATCAAAACTTTTCTCCCATTTACCTTTATAAAAATCAGGTAACAGCTCTGCAACTTCAATAAAAAGAATTGATCTATCATCATGGGAATTTGCCCTGACTTTTACAAAATCAATAATTTTTTTTGACAAGCTGAAAAATATTCCATACCAGGACAAAGCTACGCTGACACCGACAAACATACCCACACCACCTTCAATTTTGTTAAGATTAAATACAGAGAGCTTTCTTGAAAAGAAAAAAGCCTCGTAAAAAAATCTTTCCGGAAGGGTATTCATCATTGCCGCCGCTTTATTATAATATAAATTTATAATACGGTTATCTACTTCTTTAGGAGTTTTTTTCCATTTAGTAGAAGGTAAATACAAACTTAAGAGTACACTTAAAAATGCATGAAGAAACTTTAACTTTAAAAGTAGTTTATTTTCTGGCGTATATATGCCGTTATAAGAAAGGGCTTTTTCAAAATATTTTATCGATTCTATATGCTTCCCCTTGTTGTATAGAGCAAGGGCTATATTTTCTTCGATCTTTGCAATTTTCGATGAGTCAGCAACATTACCGTATTTATTAAGATAGATTTTAAGGGCTTGTTTATAAAATGTGAATGCCTCACTCGATGCGGCTGCCATCAATGCTTCATCACCGGCTTTTAACATATATTCTTCAGTTTTATCAGGATCATTTCCACAACTATAATGATAAGCAAGCATCCCATAGAAATCATGAATTCTGTCATGGAAAATTTTTTCAATTGCCGATGCTGTTACAAGATGAAGTTCTTTTTTCTTTTGATGTAAGATAGATTCATAAGCCACTTCCTGAGCGAGTGCATGTTTAAAAATATACTCAACCTCATCCATCCTGTTTTGTTTAAATATGAACTGAATTTCTTTTAAATATTTAAGGCTGGAATCAATATCACTCGATGATTTTATTGCCTCAACAAGAATTCGATGAAAAAAGTTTCTTCCAATAACAGATGCAATCATTACAAGATTTCTGGTTTTTTCATCAAGGTGGTCAATCCTTGACATAAGAACATCATTTATTGTGTGTGGAATTACTACTGAATTTATTAAATTTGTTGTTTGATACGTACCATTCTTTGACAATACAGCCCCAACATCAATAAGTGATCTTACAACCTCTTCTATAAAAAACGGGTTTCCTCCTGCTTTGAGTAAGATATTTTCTCTGATTTTATGTGGCAAACTGTGTACATCAAGGAAGTTGTTTACAAGATCCCTGCTTTCTATTTCATCAAGTGGAAATAAATTAATTTGAGTTGAACATTCATAGTATCTTTCACCCACGGTATTGACAATATGATCACTTGAATGATTATAACCGGGACGAAAAAGATTTACGAAAAGTATTCTATGTGTTTCCACAAGTCTAAAAATTGTTTCCAGAAGCTCTATTGAACTATTGTCAGCCCAGTGAAGGTCCTCCATAATTATTACAAGCGGTTTTTGCAATGAAGCATATAAAAGAAGTTCTCTTACACTGCTTAAAATAAGAGTTTTTTTAGCATTTACATCAATATGACTCATACGTTCTTCGTATTTGTCTGTAAGTTTTATTCCCAAAAGAATACTGATGTATGGAAGTATGTCATCAATGTTTTCAGGATATATATCTTTTATTGTTTCTTCGAGTTTCCTAAAAGCAAAAATTTCAGTATCCTGTTCCTTTATACCAGCCCAACTTCGCATAAGATCAACAAAAGGATGAAAACCCAGGTTTTTTCCCATTGCAACTCCCCTTCCCTCACGAAAAACAACTTTTCCGGCGATGTTAAAGTTCTTAATTTCTGAAAGAAGTCTCGATTTTCCAATCCCTGCTTCACCAATGATATTTACAATATTTCCATCACCGGCTATAACTCTCTTTAAATTATTTTTTAGTATATTGAGTTCCTTGTCACGCCCGACAATTTTGGAATGAATCATTCCTGTAAATCCGCTTGTACTTATATTTTTAATTTCTTTCACTGAAAGTAATTCGTAAACATCTATCTGTTCAGTTTTCCCTTTCAACTCAAGAGGTTTCGTTTTTTTATATTTAAAAAAATCTTCAGTGGAATGGAAAGTGGATTGGCCCACAAGAATCTGTCCGGGTTCTGACACACTCTCAAGTCTTGATGCGATATTTACCGCATCCCCTATAACAGTGTATTCTTTTTTAACTTTGCCTCCTATTTTTCCAGCAAATACCGGTCCGGTGTTTACCCCAATATGGATATTTAAAGGGATTGAGAACGTATTCATTCTGTTAAATTGCTGAAGTTTATTCCTTATTTCTATTGCTGTATTAATCGCCTTTTGAGGAGCATTTTCTACAGCATTGGGAGCACCGAAAGTTACCATTACACAATCTCCGATGTACTTATCAACTGTAGCTCCGTACTTTTCAAATACATCATCCATCATCAAATAGCAGTTATTCATTAATGTGCCGACCTCTTCAGGGTCAAGTTTCTCAGACATAGCAGTAAAGCCTGAAATATCTGCAAACAATACAGTAACCATACGGCGTTCAGCTTCTCTATATTCAATCCCGTTTTTCATAAGTCGTCACCACAAAAACATTTTCGTATTGAGTTATATACGATATATATTTATTAATAAAGACACACGTTTAAAATTAAAACTATATATAATATATTGTTTTAATTAATTATATATATATTTACTATGAATATGATTTGATATGAATAGATTATAAATGATACAAAGTTAATCTTTTAACCTATATCGCAGATTTAAATATTTAATACAAGGGGGAATTTACCATTGTTGAAGAACTCGTAAAAAGTCAACTTTGAATGGCAAAGTAAAATGTTCAAGATCAAGGCGTCGCAAATCCAGAGGAATGAGGCGTACTTATCGTACGTCGCAGTGACGAGGGGTGTAGCGCAACGCAGATATTGGACTTTTTACGAAGCCATCATTGTTGAATATACTGCAGTCGTTAAGAGAATAAGGAAGTTCAGCAGGGCTACCTTTTGTAGCAATAAAATTTAACCGGTTTCCGATACTCAGGCTATTAAATGAATCTATTTCAAGTAATCTATATGCATTGGTTGTAGCACATCTAATTGTTTCATTTATTTTATAACCTGCTTTAGAAAATATTTTCAGTTCTTCAATTAAAGAAACTCCATGATTAACACCAAAACCTCCGGAATCTGTACCAGCAACAACATTAACACCAATTTCCCTGGCAAATTCCATTTGTTTTATCTGATGCTTAAGGTTTAACCCGGCAATTTTCCCATCATTGGAAGAAGTACCAATCTGTTCTAAAAAAGCTTTCATCGGTGTTGTTGTAGGAATCCACGAAACATTGTTTTTAGCCATCAGCTCAAGATTTTTCATGCCCATAAAATAACCATGCTCTATTGAATCACAACCAGCTTCAACAGATATCTTTACAGGTATTTTCCCGTTAGCATGAACCATTACTTTTAACCCAAGACTTTTAGCTGCATTAACAGCTTCTTTCATTTCAAGAAGATTAAACTGGGGGGCAGTTTCCTTTCCATAATCATTAAGGCTGTTAAGCCCTGAATTTATAATTTTTATATGTTGAACATCATCATATTTTTCTTTTAAAATTAGATCAGCAAGAGATTCATTTTTCGCAACAGGTTGTCCAACAAGGCTCCCGTATCGCTCTTCCCTGTACCAGCCTTTACCGGCAACATGAATTATCATAGGATTCTTTAAGAAATTTGAGTTATTTTTTTTAAATTTTAATGAATGGCCACAATGATCGCCCCCATCTCGTACTGCCATTATGCCATGCGAAAGACAGGAATAAATATGATTAGAAATATTATGTTTTATCTCATCATATCCGGCATTAAGCTGATGCTCACGATTCTTTTTTTTAATAGTTCCTGACATGGCGAGATGTACATGAGCATCGACTAAAGGCGGGAATATGGTATATTCAGACAGATTTAGAGTATCATGATCATAATAATCTTTTTGTTCAGTGTTTGTAATGCTTTTTATTTTTCCGTTGTCGATGTTGAGCAGGGTCTTTTCATAAACAGGTCCTCCGGTTCCATCTATTATCCATCCCGCAATAATTTTTTTTACTTTAGCCATTTCTTAATTATGATGAACTTGAAAAAGTATAACCTATGGTTAAGTAACCCCGCACTGGTAGGGCATATACAAGGCTTAATGGTTGATCCAGGAGTAAAGGAATACATTCACAGTATACTGAACTTCTGATCAAACCCTATAACGCATTAGTCCCGCTATAGAGGGACTTACGACGCCATCAAATATTCAGAGAGAAAAGCACGTTGAGACGGTGTTATCACATTGTATTGTCTTAATTCATTAAGACGTTTTAATGCATCTTCAAATCTAAGAGATTCTTTTAAACCAAGCCATCCGCATAAAATGGTTCCGGTCCTTCCCCTTCCTTCATAACAATGAACAGAAACCCCAATGCCCTTTTCCAGCAAAGAATCAATAAATTCTATTGCCCTGTCCATACCTTTTTTGTCTGGTGGTTCACAATCGTCAATAGGTTCATGATGATGAATAAAACCTGATTTCACATAATCTGGGCCATATAAGTCGTCTTCGGTAAGAGTAAGTATTCCACCTATACCTTTTTGCTTTAGCAATTGGAATGTCCGTTCAAGTTTCATAGACCATGGCTCACCCATTCCAGCTATTTTATATGGATTTAGAAAGCCGAATTTTATTTCTTCAAAAATTTTGTCGTCTTTATTCATTATCATCTTTATTCATTTTCATCATTATTCATTTACGCAGGTATCCCTAATAGTTCCTTCCTGAGTAGTTCAAGTGCAATCATGGCGAATATAGTTTTATTCATAACCCTTTTACCGAAGTTAAGGTTGAAAGTGAAGGTTTTAACTTCTATAGGAGTTGCTATTCCTATACATAATGTTCCAACTGGTTTTTCATCAGTGCCACCGCCTGGTCCTGCAATACCGCTTGTTGCAATACCGTAAGTTGATCCGGAAATCTTTATAGCGCCCTGGGCCATTTCTTTTACAGTTTGTTCATGAACTGCACCGCAATCTCTTATTGTCTCGGGTGAAACTCCAAGTATATCAATTTTTGACTGGTTTGTATAAGTAACACCGGAAAAAAGGAAATAATCAGAGCTTCCTGCTACGTTTGTTATCATATTTGAGATAAGCCCCCCGGTACAACTTTCAGCAACAGCAAGTGTTGCCTTTTTCTCCGCAAGTATTTTTCCCAGCTCTTCTTCCATTGATTTTTCTTCAACAGAGAAAACCCATTTTCCGATTTTTTCTAGAATCCAACCCTGTGCATTATCAAGCAACATATTTAGTCCATGCTCATCGTTACCACGAACATAAAGTTTTATGTTTATTTCAGGAAATTTTGCACGTAAACCGATTTTTATATCAGAAAAAATTTCATTAATATTTTCAAGGTATTCGCTGACTGCAGATTCTGCAAGGCCGAAAACAGATAATATTCTTGTTTTATTAAAAACTATTTCATTACCAAGGAGTTTATCAATCCTGGGTAAAACTTGATCGCCGAGCATTCTCATCATTTCATGAGGGACACCGGGGAGAAAGAATGTTTTGCATTTATTTATATTTAAAACAAAGCCCGGAGCTGTTCCAACGGGATTTATAAGGCATTCAGAGCCTTCCGGCAGTAAAGCCTGTTTTTGATCAGATTTTGTTCCAATACCGCCTTTCATATTTTCAAAAAATTTTTTCATGGATTGAAATGCTGTGTCGTTTAGAAGGAGTTCAACACCTGCGGCTTTTGCAGCAGCCATTGAAGATAAATCATCAGTAGTAGGTCCGAGTCCACCTGTAACAATAGCAATGTCTGAACGGCTACCAATTTCCCTTAAAATGCTTACAAGATTTTCCAGGTCATCTCCAACACAGTTGTGCCTTGTTACTTCTACACCTGCATCTTCGAGTTTTTCGGCAATGTATGCCGAATTACTGTCAACAACCGCACCTTTAGATATTTCATCTCCTGTTGATAGTATTTCCGCCTTCATAGTATCAGTTTCCAGTTCTTTATATGGTTTTTAAAAAGTATCTACTCGTTATTGTATTTTCATAGTTAGTGCCCACCCCGAAAACATTCAATTCCAGAATTCAGGTAAAAGATATCTATATCATGCTCTAAGTAACATATTGTCAATCTTTTTGCTTATACTTTAAAAAATTTGTTGACAAATTATCTAAAATATAAGATTTTAATTCAAAATTATAATAATAGAAAAAATGAAAAATGAAATTTTATCTAAAAAATCAAAATAATATGGGAAATAAATGCTGGTGGTGGCAGGCTTATATCTATGAGTGTGCCAACGGATAAGTATTAAAGTAATTATAAGAACATAAAAACCGTGGGCGGACTCAAGCTCACGGTTTTTTTATTTTCAAAAAAGGCCGTGGGGAGTAAACCACGGCCTTTTTTGCATTTTTAGTGTCCATATAGAAATGAGGATTTTTGTTCAAGATCAAGGCATGCGAAAAAAATAACCACAGGCATATGTTTGATATTCCGAGGATTATTTTTTGAGCATAACGAAGACATTGGGCGAAATGACCATTTCTGGATAGGCACTATTTAGTAGTTTAAACAAAAGTAATAAGGAGTTTACAATGCTGCTCAACCAGTTTCCTGATAAAGAACAATTTTGCGGTCTTGCAAAAGAAAAAAATGTTATACCCGTATGTGTTGAAATTCTTGCTGATACTGAAACACCTGTATCGCTTCTGAAAAAATTCTATAATGGGAAAAAACAAGGGCCGGTTTTTCTTTTTGAAAGTGTTGAAGGTGGTGAAAGATGGGGTAGATACAGCTTCCTTGGAACGTCTGCAAGATGCCATGTAAAAATTTTTAAACATTTAGTAAAAATAAAAGAGAACGGAAATACAAAAGAGATTATCCATAACGGAAACCCATTATCTGTTTTAAAAGATATCATGAAACAATATGAACCTGCCGATCTTCCGGAACTGCCCAGATTCTGGGGAGGAATGGTCGGATATCTTAATTATGAGATGGTATCCTTTTTTGAAAAAATTCCCAACAAGTGGCCGGATGAAAAACCACTGGCTCATTTTATTATACCGGACGAACTTATTATTTTTGATAATATTAGAAATACACTTCTTGGCATAGTAACCGTTTTTCAGGATGAAATGGTAAATAAAGGACCTGGGGAATGTTATAAGAATGCAAGGTTAAGACTGAAATCAATAATGGATACTATGAATTTGCCTGTTGTAGAAGATAATGACAATGAAGGCATGTCAGAATATAGGCTGTCAACTACAATTAATTATGAAGAATATCGTGAATATGTAAAAAAAATAAAAGAATATATTCATGCCGGAGATGTTATCCAGACTGTTGTTTCACAACCTTTTGTATGTGACAAATCTCCGGATTTATGGTCGCTATACAGGGCCCAAAGGTACATTAACCCTTCGCCATATCTGTTTTTTATGCATCTTGATGATGTTGCACTTGTGGGTTCTTCACCGGAGACAATGGTTAGGCTTGAAAACGGGATTGCAACTTTACGTCCTATTGCCGGAACACGCCCAAGAGGCAAAAATGAAAATGAAGATAAAGCCCTTGCAGATGAACTTCTTGCTGATGAAAAAGAATGTGCTGAGCACCTTATGCTCGTCGATTTGGGACGTAATGATCTAGGACGTGTAGCAGCAACAGGCTCTGTAAAAGTAACAGATTTAATGATCATAGAAAAGTATTCACACGTTATGCATATAGTATCAAATATTAACTGCAGGTTACTACCCGAATACGATGCATGGGATCTTCTTTCCGCAACCTTTCCAGCCGGAACATTATCCGGTGCTCCGAAAATTCGTGCAATGGAAATAATTTCCGAGCTTGAAAACGAACCCAGAGGGCCCTATGGGGGTGCTGTTGGTTATGTTTCATTTAATGGTAACATGGACATGGCGATTACAATAAGAACAGCATGTATTGAAAACAACAAGCTTACAGTTCGTGCAGGTGCTGGAATTGTAGCAGATTCCGACCCTGAAAACGAACGGATTGAAACTGTAAACAAGTCCATGTCAATACAAAAAGCACTAAAACTGTTAAATAATTAGATATTAATAAGGAGTTAATAAAAAATGATAGTGATGATTGATAACTATGATTCTTTCACATATAATCTGGTACAGTATTTAAGAGAACTTGGTGCTAATGTTAAACCTGTCAGGAATGATGTTATAAATATTGATGAAATTGAATCATGGCAACCTGCAGGTATAGTTATTTCACCGGGCCCGGGACGACCTGAGTCAGCAGGAATATCACTTGAAGTGGTAAGACAATTCTCAGGAAGACTTCCCATCCTTGGTGTTTGTCTCGGTCATCAAACCATCGCCCAGGCATTTGGTGCTAAAATCGTTCCTGCGGAAAAACTTATGCACGGAAAAACATCAATGATAATTAACAATGGGAAAAAAATATATAATGGAATAAACAAACCATTCAAAGCAATGCGTTATCACTCTCTTGCCGTTTCACGGGATACTCTTCCTGAATGTTTTTCAATAACATCAGAGACAGAAGATGACGGTGAAATAATGGGTATAAGACATAAAACTCATCCTACTGAAGGTATTCAATTTCATCCTGAATCGATAATGACCCCTGAAGGGAGAAACCTTCTTGGTAATTACCTTAAGGAAACATATAGTTAAAGTTTAGGTTTAAATATATTTTATAAATAACTGTTATACCAATTAATATTAGATTCTATTAAAAAGGGCTTTCAATCATGTTTAGAGAAAATCTTACAAAAATCATAAAAGGAATTGATCTTGTCGAATCGGAAATGTCGCAAATGATCCACGAAATCTTTTCAGGAAATATAACAGATTCCCAAATAGGTGCGTTTATGGCCGCCCTTGCGACAAAAGGTGAAACTTTTGAAGAACTTGCGGGTGCTGCCAAAGCAATGCGAGAAAAGGCTGTTAAGGTTAAAACATCTGCTCCTGAACTTATTGACATCGTAGGTACCGGAGGAGATCACTCAAATACCTTCAATATTTCTACTACAACTTCGTTTGTTGTTGCTGGTTGTGGAGTATCTGTTGCCAAACATGGTAATAGAAGTGTTTCAAGTAAATGCGGGAGTGCTGATGTTCTTGAAGGGCTTGGTGTCAAGCTTGATATGGATCCTGATTTAGTTGGTAAATCAATAGATGAAACCGGTATAGGATTCCTTTTTGCTCCTAAATTTCACGGAGCAATGAAATATGCGGCGAGCGCACGAAAAGAAATTGGTATACGTAGTATTTTCAATATGATCGGCCCACTTTCAAATCCTGCTGATACCGATTACTTTCTTTTGGGTGTTTATGCCCCTGAACTCACAGATATGTTTGCATCCGCCCTTCTTCTACTTGGAGCAAAAAGAGCTCTTGTTGTTCACAGCGATGACGGACTTGATGAAATATCAATATGTTCACCTACCCGTGTTTCTGAATTAAAAGATGGTTCTATAACAACATATATATTAAATCCTGAAAATTATTTCGGAGAAAAAAGTGAACTTAACGAAATAATTGGTGGTGATGTGAATAAAAACATCGAAATTACGAGAAATATTCTTTCAGGCGAAAAAGGTGCAAGAAGGAACATTGTTTTGCTTAACGCCTCTGCAGCTCTTGTTGCTATTGGAAAAGCTGAAAACATAAAAGAAGGTATAGTTATTGCAAAAAAATCCATCGATTCCGGTGCTGCATCTGCAAAACTTGATAAACTTGTTGAATTCACCCAGGGGAATTAAAAATGGTAAATGATTTTTTAAAAACAATTGTAGACCATAAAAAAGAAGAGGTCGCAAATGTTCAAAATCTTATTCCTGAAAACCGTCTTAGAGAAGAAGCTGAAAACCGTAAAAATATACGACCATTTTTTGACACACTTAAAGAGCCTGGCCCTTCAGGAATCAATATAATTTCTGAAATTAAACGTGCATCACCATCAAAGGGTGATATCTGCACCAACCTGGACCCTGCCCTCCTTGCCAATGAATATGAACAAGGTGGTGCTGCTGCAATGTCAGTATTAACTGATGAAAAATTTTTCAAAGGCAGCCCTGAGGATTTCATCACTGCACGAAAAGCTGTAAATCTTCCAATGTTAAGAAAAGACTTTATTGTATCTTCTTACCAGATATACGAATCTGCTGCCCTTGAAGCTGATGCCGTCCTTCTCATTGTGAGGATCTTGTCAAAGATACAGCTTAAGAGTTATCTTTCCCTCATCCGTGAGTTGAAAATGGATGCGCTTGTGGAAATTCATTCAGAGGAAGATCTTGAATTTGCCGCAAATGCAGGTGCAAGGCTTGTAGGGATAAACAATCGTAATCTCAGCTCATTTGAAACAGACATCAGCACATCCACAAGGTTAGTGTCCATGTTTGAACCTGGAATGATACCTGTTGCCGCAAGTGGCATCTCATCTAAAGATGACATCTTAAAAAACCTTGATGCAGGAATTTTTAATTTTTTGATCGGGGAAAGTCTTGTAAGGGCTGAAAACACTAAATCTTTTTTAAAATTACTTTTAGCATGAAAAAAAAACAAGAAACACCACAAATAAAAATATGCGGGCTTACCCGAGTTGACCAGGCGCTTAAATGTGTTGAACTTGGTGCTGACGCCATAGGGCTCGTTTTTTATCCAAAAAGCCCTCGCAATATAACTGATATGAAGGCAAAAGAAATCTGTATTGAACTTCCTTCCAAAGTATCCTCTGTTGGTGTCTTTGTTAATGAGTCCTTTGAATTTATCATGGATAAAGTTAATCGATGCCATCTTAAAACGGTTCAACTCCATGGAAATGAGTCTCCTGCTCTCGTAAGGCGTCTTCAAAATGAAGATGTAAAGGTCATTAAACTTCTTTATACTGAAAACGAACCGTCAACGATTAATGCAAAAGATTATGATGCGTCAGCATATATTGTTGAATGTGACAAAGGGATACTGCCGGGGGGCAACGCCATGTCATGGAATTGGGGAAAAGCGAAAGAATTTGGGAAAGCATTCCCTTTTATCCTTGCAGGAGGACTCTCCCTTGAAAATATTAAAGAAGCTGTTACAACAGCTATACCGGATGCAGTTGATGTAAGTTCCGGTGTTGAGTTTGAACCGGGCAGAAAGGATATTGAAAAAGTAAGAGCCTTTATTAAAGCTGTTTCTCAAATTGAAATTCCGATAGAGAATAAAAGAAATCTCAGGGTGATATTTTAAATAAATACAGATAGAAAGATGGGCTAAGATTTTTTTAGCAAACCTAAACCAGGAGCGGAGATATTTGACCGGTTCTATTAGTTAGATTGGTTCGATTGATTAACTAATCAGACCAATAAAACTAATAGAACCAATAAAACCTTTATAAACTACTGTGCATTCAAACCGCCATCAACTGAATAAACAGATCCGTTAACAAAGGAACTATCATCACTTGACAAAAACAACGCTACTTTACCAACCTCTTCTGATGTACAATAGCGCTTCATAGGAATATTACCTTCCATCATCTCTTTTACCTGATCACCAGCACCTGGAGCATAACCATTTTCAAGAGACCGCATCATTCGATTGTCTACCGGTGAAGGATTAATTGAATTTACCCGGATATTGAATTCAGCACCTTCAAGAGCCGCTGTGCGCATTATTCCCAAAACAGCATGTTTACTTGTTGAATAACCTATAATATTTGGAGTACCTCTAAGGCCGGCAATTGAAGATGTAATCATGATACTTCCACCCCCGTTTTCTTTCATAACAGGGAAAACATGCTTTATACCAAGCCATACACCTATGACATTTATATTGATAACCTTTTCAAACATATCGAGAGGGTAGTCGGTTAAAGGGGTTACAACGCCTTCGATCCCTGCATTATTGAACAATACATCTATTTTCCCATAACGTTCAACAGCAGTATCTACATATTTTTTAACCTGTTCTTCTTTGCTCACATCAGCAGTTATGTAAGATGCATTATCGCTGTTTAATTCTTCAATAGTTTTCTTTAAAGCCCCCTCATCAAGATCAACCAATAATACTTTTGCACCCTCTTCTAAAAAAAGTTTTGCAGTTGCAGCTCCAATACCGCCTGAGCCTCCCGTGATTATCGCAACTTTATCCTCAAGTCTTTTCATATTATTGAATCCTTTCCGTTTAAGTTTTTTTTAACTCATATAAATAAGATATGTAAAATATCAGGCTGCGGCTTTCTTTGCCTGCAGCATTTCAGCAAAAGCTTCAAGACGTGTACGTAATGAAGAGGCAGAATAATTCCGGTCATCGTATAAATCCATCTCTAACAAAAGTGTAGGAAGACCGGTTTCTTTTTCAATATTTATTTTTCCAAGTTTACTGCTGCATACAAGCGGACGGCAGCTGAATTGGTAATTATAAATAATACCATCAATTTCAGCATCTTTGAGGCTCTCCGTATTCCGTTTAATCCAGCCATAAGAACTGTGATATGCACCACCTAACATTGCCTGTTCGGCCCTTTGTTCACCAAGTGTTGGAGAAGGATAAGTAGCCGGGAAATGCAGTGGGGGTAATAATGCCAAATTAAAAGGAACAGTTAGACCGACCTCTTCAATCATGCGGTTAAAGACAGGGTCGGAAAAACTTGTTAAAACAATATATACTCTTGGAGCCCCTTTTGGAACAACACCTATTCCTTTTTCAACACGACTTCCAACCTCATCCACAAGAATCTCTACAGCCTCTGCGCCTTCTTTAAGAGCTATTCCAGTACACCCCATAGTATAATTATATATCATCGCAGTATTAGCAGTACCCAGTGGAATAGGATCAGCTTGTAAGTGCACAACCAGTTTATTAATAGCTGCATAGAGTCTTCCTGCAAGCAGTCTAGCCTTGTCCCATATTTCCTCGTTTATTTCAAGGCCGAACATATTCTTTAGTGTTGAAAACAAGCTAGTTAGCTGGGCGCCAAGATATTTAACATTACCGTTATCATATTCAGGCCATAATCCCCATGGAGAATCCAGGCTACTATCAAGATATTCAACAGGATAACCGTATTTATACTGCATTAGTTCATCAGCTTTCGGACCCATATCACAGAAATAGCTTGTCGCAATTGAAAGGTCAGGTATCGGTATTATTCCTTGTTCAAGGGCGCCGTTTTTTATCTGCAGCATTGAACACATTGCATGCCCGGGGGCTAATCCGGTTGATTCACCTTCCTCAAGAACATTTACAAGCTTGCCGAAAATTTGACCCAGTGTTTGACAAAGAACAGCCTCGGGACAACCGATATAAAAATCATTTTCTGATTTTGAAGCTGCTTTGATTACCAAACCAGTATACTGAAACGGTGGATATCCAAAGTATATGATTTTTCTACCCTCTTCTCTGGCAAGAACGAGATCAAAGAGTTCTTTGATCCAGACCCCAAGTACTTTTCTCATTCCTGAAAGCTCGATATCAAAATTATCCTGGACACGTGATACAGCTTTTTCCATATCATCCGGACCGAGTTTCAATTTATTAAAAGCTTTTTCAATACGCTGCTTTTGGTCTGTTATTTCAGATTCCTCAAATCCGCAAAGAGTCAATAATTTATTATAATAAGCCATTATATTTACCTCCCTATACTGTCTATATAGGTTTCAATTCGCGTACGCATCTGCCCGGTCTCTGAAGGATCGTAATCGGATTCAAGTGTAAGCATAGGTATTCCGACCTCCTTCTTAAGTATTTCGGGAAAATAATACGATTCAATTTTATACGCTTCACGGTACAACAATTGATACCATATTACACCTTTTACTGAAAAGTCTTTTGCAAGTTGAATCAGATGGTCAAGTCTTTCAGAGCCCGGCCTGAACCAAGCAGGTACAATACGATCAATAAAATAAGCTTCGGATAGAGCCTCCATTTGGTCACCATTTGTTTTTACTTTAAACAAATAAGGTTTTATACCTTCTGCAAACTCTTCAAAAACCACTTCACCACCGGATTCTCCTATTAAACTAAGTATCTTATGATCACCTAATGCAAGTGTTGAACCGGTTAATAATATCCTTGGCTGCTTTTTATCTTCAATTTCTTTATTCTGCAGTTCATCAACAAGTAATTCAAGATTTTTCACCAGATCATTTTTGTCGATAATCATTGAAGCATGGTTTATCATAACAAAATCTTTTGAACTTATAGGTGAAGGATGAGATTTTCTTATAAGACTTATTTTTTTTAAAAGCTCCCTTTCTTTATTGCATAGATGAATTGCATCATTAAGATGGTTTTTGGTTATTTCCACTCCGGTGAATTCTTCTATCTTTCTTTTAACTCTTTTAATTCCATGAAGATAAAATTCATGGGCTGATTCATTCTTAGTATGGGGAATTCCAAAATTAAATATCTCTATACCGGTATGATATGAAAGAACATCAGAAAGAGCCCTGTTGTTATTATCTGTTACCGGTATAAAAAGTATATCAATAATGTTGTAATACGGGTCTTCATTAGAAGTCCCATAACCTATTTGGGCACGATAAAAAGTATCCAGCCATCTGTCGATATAGGTAACTGAAGCATCAACTGCTGAATGGTCTCCTCCACGAATCATGCATACAGGGACTGCACCGGCAGCTAAAGCAAGTTCTTCCGGAAAGTACCCGCCTGGAGTATATCCAATGATTTTTCTGCCTTTTTCTTTTTCCTGTTTTAATTCTTTTAATCTGGTTTTTAAATGAGATTTTATTCTAAGTATTGATTTCACGAACACCTCCTGCAAGTCCGGTTAATTTTTTATAGCGCCGGGAAAAGATGTGTTTGGAGATTCTTCTTAATTAAATTTGATGAACTCGTAAAAAGTATAACAGATGGCTAAGTAAAAATCTTCATATACAAGGCTTAACGGTTGGTCAGGCGCGAAGGCATACTCGTAGTATGTCGAGTGTCTGGCCAATCGCCATAACGCAGTAGATGGAGACTTTTTACGACGCCATCAATTTTATTTATTTATAGAGTAAATACAATAAGAATTACAAGCTAATTTCATTTTTATTTTTGTGATTAGTTATAAAGAGTTTGTCATCTTTTTCATAAACTATCACACCTTCAAGGTATTCAACTTTCCGGTGATCTTTATACCTCTGTTTAAGGAAATATTCCTTTACAAGAAACAGGTTCCAGTCATGAGATATGCAAACATTTATATTATCATCAATTGATTTTTTTGTTTTTTCAGCAAGAGATTTAACAATTTTTTTTGCTGCGTCTTCTGGGTTATCAATTAATTCTGTTGAAATTTCTCCACTGAACCACCTGCTTATAAAATCTGTGTCACCGGGTTTGCCGATTAATTTAAATAATTCTTGTGCAGACCTTACATAAAATGGTGAAAGAGTTGAATCAATGACATTTGAAATGGTTTTTCCACCTGCTGCAACATATCCTTTATCAATCAGGTAAGCGGTTTCAATACAACGGCCTACAGAACTGGAATATAAGTTCATGACTATACCGTTTGGGATTGAACTCCCGAATTTATAAGATAGATTTTTTCCATTTTCCGTAAGAGTCATAAATGCCTCACGTTCTGGATTTTCTTTGTCATAATTTCGTGCGGAGTGCCTGATAATAACACTTATTCTGTTTATACCCTGATTTAAAAGTTCTTTAATTGTATTGGTTGTCGATGTCCCGAAAGGCACTTTATCCATTTGTTTAATACTCCTTTAATTCTATCAATATTAAAGCTGTTACTATTTACAGCGTTAGCATTCAATTATTACACCGCAATCTTCACAACGATAGCGAATAGTATCATTTCCCAAATCCTGAATCTTGTGAAAATCATAATTTCGTGTTCCATTCATTTCAAAACACTCCGGACAATAATCACCATTAAGTTCATTTTCCTTTATTGTCAAATGGCAATGTTTACATCGAAGCCGATTATCAGCTTCAGGAAGCAGTATTAGCAAATTATGTTTACATGAGGACATAAGTTCAATCTGTTAAAATTTAAAAAGACACAAACGGTTACACGAATGTGTCTTTTGTTTAAACAATATAAATCTGATTAGTGTATATTTTCAAAACCATAAATACGTTCTGAAAATATTAAATAGTGCCCATCCAGTCCCGCCAAAGCGAGATTGGATGGACACTAACTATAAAAGCTTTTTAATAAAGTCTACGCAAGACTTATCACTCCAATTCGCAGAACCTGTATGTTTAAAAACAATTGTACCATCTTTGTTTACAATGAAAATTGAAGGAATACCTCTATATTCAATAGCCTTTGGGATCTTTTCCCCTTTTATATAAATCGGCATTGTATAGTTGTTCTGTTCAATAAAGTTTTTCACCCTGTTTTTTTCTTCATTTGATATAAACAGGAATTCAACATTCTCTTTTTTAAGTTTATCATATAGTATCTGAAGACCGGGCATTTCGATTACACATGGACGGCACCATGTTGCCCAGAAATTAATAAAAATTACTTTACCTTTAAAATCAGTTGTTTTCACAGATTTTCCGGAAAGTGTGAAAAATTCCCAGTTATAATCTATTTTACCAAAATTCGGAAGATTTTCCATGTCAGGAAAATGAGGGATGGGTAGTCTTTTTAGATTTTTATTCACAGGTATAGTTTTATCTTTATTAACAGATACAGCATTAACAGGTACAGTTTCATCTTTGTTATCTTTAGCAAAATAACTTAAAAGAGCTCCTGCAATGCATATAATAAACAAAGCAACTATTAATCCGACAATATTTTTTTTGTCTTGATCCAAAATACACACCACCTTATTTAAATGTTTAGTTTATAAAAATAATTAATCATAATAAAATAAAGAAATCAACATCAGAGGTTGCAATTAAAAGAGTATCAGTAAAATGATGATAAACTCCTAAAAAGTATAACCTATGGCTAAGTAACCCTGCCATGGCGGGGCATATAAAAGGCATAGTTAATATCAGGATTGAAGGCATACATGCAGTATGTCGAACTTCTGATCAACCGCTATAACTCAGTAGATGGAGGCTTTTTACGACGCCATCAAATGATGATGAACTCGTAAAAAGTCAACTTGGGATGGCAAAGAAAAAAGTTCAAGATCAAGGCGTCACAAATCCCGAGGAATGAGGCGTACTTATCGTACGCCGCAGTGATGAGGGATGCAGCGCAACGCAGATATTGGACTTTTTACGACGCCATCAAATGATAAGCAGCCTACAGATATATATTTGAGCTGTAAAATAAGAATATTTTTTTGACAATATATCTGTGGCATACTATTATTTAAATATTTAGTTACTTAAGTGTTCTCTTTTTACGAAGATATGATATTTATCAGTCATTTTAAAACGTAAGATATTATAGAAACGATATGTTTTTCAGGAATTATATTTTTAGGAAATATTAATGATATGTCCAAAATGTACTTTTGAACAATCTGACCAGAACATGGAATGTAATAAATGCGGTATTAAAATGACTGATAAATATCATATCTTCGTAAAAAGAGAACACTAAAGTAACTAAATATTTAAATAATAGTAT
>JABHLN010000059.1 GCA_018693105.1 Desulfobacterales bacterium
CCTTGAACTGCGGTATCAGGTCCATGACATAGGCTTCCGGTATGGTTACAATACCCAGATCAACTTCTCCCGGGATATCGGCTATTGACTTATATGCCTTTCCGCCTGCAACAACGCCCCCCCTGGAATTAACCCGGTATACCTTACCTTCATAATTACCGCCAAGTGTATTGGTTAAAAGGCTGTGCCCCCATTTAAATATTCCTGAAGATGCACCGATAAATGCAATCGATTTTGGATAAAAAAGAGAACCGATATCTTCCGGTTTAATGTAAGGTACAGATACCTCTTTCTCAGGTTCAGCCGAACTTTTAACAACCAGGGCATCAACAGCGCAAACCTTTCCTTCCGGTGTAATCAACAAGGGATTTATATCTATCTCAGTAATTTCAGGCCGTTCAATGCCAATCCTTGATAAACCTGTTATTACCTGAATCAGCTGATCCATGTCGGCTTCACTCTCCCCCCTGAAGCTCCCTAAAAGGGCTTTTGAATTTATTTCATTCAGCATTTCAACAGCGTCTGCTTTTTCAAGGGGGGCAAGTCGGAAAGAAACATCAGATAAAGCCTCTGTAAACACACCACCAAGACCGAACATTACAACCGGCCCGAAAAGTTTGTCCCGAAAAAAACCTGCTACAAACTCTCTCTTCCCCTCAAGACAGGGTTGAACCAGGATGCCCTCAAGCTCTTCTCCGGCTTCTTTTATGATTGAAGCTGCAGCTTTCCTTACCATACCGGTGTCAGTCAGGTTAAGATGTACAAGACCTCGCTCGGTTTTGTGAAGTATTTTTGAACCAAGGCCTTTAAGCACAACAGGAAAACCTGTCTCTTCAGCGGCTTTTACTGCAGTTTCTTCATTCTCAGCTATTCTTTCAGAAACCACAGGCACACCGTATTGCGCCAGAACCTTCTTTGATTCACTTTCACTCAGAGAAATAGTCTCTCCTCTTTCTGACAAACCGTTCTTATCCATTTGATACTCCCCTGACATCTTTTTCCGATATTATTAGAGATATTTTCCGAAATTATGGCAACAGGTATAACCCTTCTCATCGTTACATAAAATATAGAAAAAATAAGGCTTAATTGCTATTTGTCAACGAACTGGAGTGACCTGGGATTATAAAAGCTGTAGATTGATTTATCCCTGCCGGATTGCTGAAAATTCATATATGGTGAATTCGTAAAAAGTATAACCGATGGCTAAGTATGCAGCTGTAAAAAAATGCTTATAAACAAAAAAAATCATCGACTTATAGTTTCTTATATAAGAATGATTTTATTATTAACAACATCATATTTATTATGACTATTTGGTGACAAAGAATATAAGCATCAATTTTCCATGTCTACAATAATAGTAAATACCAAAACTATTGTTTACACCCATTCATTACTGGTGAACTCGTAAAAGACATAACCTATGGCTAAGTAAAATCTTCATATACAATACATTGCGGTTGATCAGGAATGAAGGCATACATTTAGTATGTCAAACTTCTGATCAAACGCTATAACAAAGTATATGGAAACTTTTTACGACGCCATCATGCTTGACATCATCGCTTTTTTGTCTTATTTTCTTTGAGTTACTTGTGTAATAACTTTTTTTAAATTCCAAAAAAAATGAAGAATATATCTTAAGGAGGATCAAATGAGTGTTGCTGTAATAAAGTGGGATGGCCCTGAATCTGTAGCAAAAGCTATGGAAGCCATAGACGGATGGGAATCATTCAAACCGGGAATGAAAGTTCTTCTAAAGCCTAATCTGGTAATTTCCATGCCGAAGGTTTCTCCCAGGGGAATCCTTACTTCACCAGAAATTATAGAAGCTGTAATAAAGCTCCTGAAAGAAAAAGGAGCCGGTTCAATTGTTCTTGCAGATGGTGCCATGAGTATTCCATCCATGAAGCTTGACACGGAAGCCGCCTTGAAGTGGGGCGCACTGGATGTAATATGCGAAAAAGAAGGTGTAGAATTTGTCGACCTTAATAAAAAACCTCATAGATCTTTCACTATGAGTAACGGCATTGAGATTGATGTTGCCGAGGCATTGTTTGATGCTGATTTTGTAATAAATCTACCGATATTAAAGACTCACAACCAGCTTAAAACAACTATTTGCATTAAAAATCTTAAAGGCGCTCTCCCCATGAAGTCCAAGAAAAAATGTCATGTGGAGACCGAGCTTGTACCAGCAATAGCCGAAATCAACAAGTTTATTCCCTGTGATATCAATATAGTGGACGCAATAACAGCGACCGAGCTTGGGCCCGCGCCTTCGGGAAGGCCTGATCAGGTAAGAGAGATGGGGCTGGTAATAGCTGGTAAAGACCGGCTTGAATGTGATATTGTAGGAAGTTATCTGCTCGGTTATGATGCCAAAGACATAGGATACATGGTCGAATATGCAAAAATGAACGATCAAAGTATTGAAATGAACGATGTTGAAATAATCGGTGAAGATCCGGCTGATTATAAAATGAATCTGAAATATGCAAATGAGGATTTTGAGCAGCTTGTGGGATCTCTTAAAGTTAAAGGCTTTGGAAAACCTGAAGGTGGCCATCGTTATTGTTCACCATGTGCATTTGTTGCTTTTCAGGCCGCCCTTAAGTTCAGTCTGGCAAATAGGGGAAAAACTATCGACAACGCCGAACTTATCGTGGGAAATGAGGCTAAAGTACCTGATAACACAAAATATCCTGTACTTTTCGGAAAATGCGCAATAGAAGCTAATAAAGACCTTGAAAATGCTATCTGCATTAAAGGTTGTCCGCCTAATCCTGATAAAGCAGTTGAAACAATGAAAAAGGAAGTCGGAGTTTTAAGCGAATAAGTTTTATACAAAACGACTTAAAATTGAAATTAAAAGGCAGTATATTCAATTAATTTGTTTATACTGCCTTTTTTTGTATTCAATTCTTGCCGGGCAAAGTGTATAATAATCATCCTACCCTTCTATCATTTGACAAATCATGGGTTTTTTGTAATAAAATTAATATGATATAAACTCTTAAAACAAGGGGGTGCGTCATGGCAAAAAATGTTTTAGTGGTAATTGCCGATGGTTCAGAGGAAATTGAAGCGGTGTGTATCATTGATGTATTAAGACGTGCCGAAGCATCCGTAACAGTGGCATCAGTCGGAGATATACAGGTTACGGCCTCCAGAGGTGTGAGACTTGTTGGTGACTGCCTTATCTCAGAATGTTTAGATACGACATTTGATTTAATTGCGCTCCCCGGGGGGATGCCGGGTGCTGAAAATCTAAGGGATTCAAAGGAACTGACTCAGATGTTAAAGAAACAGCACGATGAAGGCCGTTTATATGCCGCAATATGCGCCTCACCTGCAGTCATTCTTAAACATCATGATCTTATCGGATCCCGCAGAGCAACCTGCTACCCTTCCTTTACAGATTCCCTTGATAATAAAGAATCAATCAATTCAAGAGTTGTTGTTGACGGCCAGTGTATAACTAGCAAAGGACCTGGAACAGCCATTGAATTTTCACTGAAACTTGTAGAACAATTGTTCGGAAAAGATAAAGCCGCTGAAATTGCAAATGACATGGTTGTACAATGAATATATATAATACATAAATAAAATCAGGGGGCAGGAATGTTTAGCTTTTCAATGTCAAAACAGCAGAAAATGATAAAAGATGAGATCGCAAAGCTTGTAAAAGATATTGTGATAGATAATGCCCGGGAAATGGATAATAATCGTTCAATTCCAAAAGAGCATATCCTTAAAGCATGGGAACTTGGAATTTCAATTTCCATGGTTCCTGAAGAATACGGCGGATACGGGATGGAAGAGTCGCCAATTGAGACAACGCTGATTCTTGAAGAGCTTGCCTTTGGGGACATGTCTTTTGCAGTGGCTGCAACAGCCCCTTCACTTTTCATAGGCCCGTTAAACAGAATGGGTACTGAAGAACAAAAAAAGAGATACCTTCCCTTATACTGTAAAGAAGAATACACTCCCTGCTCTCTTGCTCTGAATGAGCCTCATTTTACATCCGACCCTGCTGATCTTAAAACGACAGCTGAAAAAAAGAACGGTTCATATATTTTAAACGGTACAAAATGTTTTGTTCCGCTTGCGAAAGACTCTTTACACTTAATGATTGCAGCATCCTGTGAAGGTAAAAACAATCTTTTTATTGTCAGCAGGGATAACCCGGGTCTTCAAATAGGTGAAAAAGAGCACAACATGGGCCTCTATGCACTTGAAACATATTCCTTAGAACTTAAAAACTGTGAAATTCCGGCTGAAGACAGACTTGGCGAAAATAAAGGATGCGACTTCGACAACATTCTTCAAAGATCAAGAATTGCAATGTCAGCAATCGGAACAGGCGTCTCCAGGGCTTCATTTGAGCATGCAAGAGATTATGCCAGGGAAAGAGAACAGTTTGGGGAGCCCATAGCCAACAGGCAGTCAATTGCTTTTATGATTGCGGAAATGGCCTATGAAGTTGATGCCATGAGATTGATGGCATGGAAGGCCGCATCAAAACTTGAGTCAGGAAATGATGCCAAACGGGAAGCGTATCTTGCAAAAATTTATGCGGGTGAAAAAACCATGCTGGTCACCGATTACGGTGTACAGATATACGGCGGCCATGGTTATATCAGAGATTACCCTCAGGAAATTTATTATCGAAATGGAAGAAGCATAGGAATCATTGAAGGAATGGCAACAGTATAGTCATTATCCGTTCAGAAATGACGAATTTGACCAATTTCGCCTTCCTTAAACTCGACCCAATTATCCTATTTCTGAGCGGATACAAATCAAAAAAAACAGGAGTCTATCATGATAAATCTTGAATTACCTAAAGCACTTGAAGATGTTAAAACCGGTATTAATCAGGTCGTAAAAGAAGTTTTCAGGCCAATTGCAAGAAAATATGACAGAGAAGAACATCAGTATCCCCAGGAACTTGAAATGTTCCGCGACGCAGCATCGCCAAAACCGAGAAAAAAGGGTAAAGACAAAAAAGAAAAAACAGGTCCTCCGCCTGAATTTGGTGAAAATATGGCAACGGTGGTTTCAGTAGAAGAGATGTGCTGGGGAGACTTGGGGTTCCTGCTTACACTCCCTGGTGGGGGCCTCGGGAATGCTGCTATTTCAGCTGTTGCGACCGACGAACAATTCGATAAATATGCTGCAAAATGGGCAGCTATGGCTATTACCGAACCGGGTTCAGGCTCAGACTCCGGATCAATTACTACAACTGCAGTTCTTGACGGAGATGAATGGGTATTAAACGGTGAAAAGATTTTTGTCACATGTGCAGACAGGTGTGACATTATAGTTGTCTGGGCAACAATTGACGAGAACGCCGGCAAGGCCGGTATTAAATCGTTTATCGTAGAAAAGGGGTCACCCGGTCTTAAACTCGAACATCTCGAACACAAGATGGGAATACGGGCATCAGATACCGGAACATTTGTATTCAAAGACTGCAGAATACCAAAAGAAAATATTCTCGGAAGCTCGGAGGTAAAGGAAAGTAAAACATCAGCCGGCTTCAAGGGTGTAATGAAAACATTTGACAATACAAGACCACTTGTTGCGGCAATGTCTACAGGTGTCGCCCGGGCGGCCCTTGATTTTCTCAGGGAAAAGATAGAAGAAAGCGGCATAGCAATTGATTACAATAAAAACCTGAACAATGTCAGCGCCATAGAAAAAGAATATTATGAAATGGAGGCAAACCTCGAAGCCATGAGGCTCCTTGTATGGAAAGCGGCATGGATGGCCGATAATAAAGATCCAAACAGCCTTGAAGCTTCAATGTCAAAGGCAAAAGCAGGAAAAACCGGTACGATGATAACATTAAAATGCTGCGAACTTCTCGGACCCATGGGATACTCGGAAGAATACCTTGTGGAAAAGTGGGCAAGAGACAGTAAGATTCTCGATATATTTGAAGGAACCGGCCAGATACAGCATCTCATTGTTGCAAGAAATGTTCTCAATCTTTCAAGTAAAGAACTTAAATAAAAACTTCTATCCGCAACATAGTGACACTGAATAATATATCATGATTCAGTGTCACTTTTCATTCTATTTTTTGAGAGGATTGCAAGGCGGTCAATCCAATAAAATAATAAAATTGAAAATCAGGAATCAAATTTGAAAATTTATATAAGCAATAAAATAATGATTAAAGCTCCGCCGCAAAATCTTGTAAATATTCTTAAAAAAAAATTTACCCTGGAAAATCCCAAATGGATCGAAAACAACAACATGGGGCGTTGGAATGGTAATACTGAAAAACATCTTCATTTCTATACCGAAAATGAAACGGGGAGCATAGAAATTCCAAGAGGTTATGCAAGACAGTTAATTTTACTATGCCGACATCATCAGATTCAATATGAGCTTGAAGACAACAGACGAGTATTTCCGGAATTAAATTTTCATTTCAACGGTCAGTTGAAAGATTTCCAGAAAAAAGCTGCAGATGCAATGCTTGCAAAAGAATTCGGCACATTGAATGCGCCTACAGGTTCAGGGAAAACTGTCATGGCTTTATATATGACAGAGAAAAGGAAACAGCCAACTCTTATACTTGTTCATACAAAAGATCTTGCTTTTCAATGGATCGAACGAATAGAAACTTTCCTTAAAATTCCGCAAGATGACATTGGTTTTATTGGTAGTGGCAAAAAAAGTATCGGAGAAAAAATAACTGTAGCTCTTGTCCAGAGTATATATAAAATAACTGATGAGGTTGCACCGCATATATCACACTTGATTGTAGACGAATGCCACAGAGCACCTTCCAAAACCTTTACGGAAGCTGTCTCTGCATTTGACGCAAAATATTCTCTGGGATTAAGTGCGACACTATTCAGAAGGGACCGATTATCAAAACTTATATTCTGGTATCTCGGCGATAAACATCACGAAGTGGACAAAGCACAACTTTTAGAAGCCGGAGACATACTGTCAGCAGAAGTTGTTATTCGAGAAACCGAATTTAAACCTTTTTCTGATCCTTCAAAAAATTATTCAAAAATGATTTCCGAACTGATATCAGACGATAAACGAAATCACCTTATAGCATCTGATATAGCAAAGGAGATTCAAGAGAGTTCAGGCGTCTGCCTGGTCCTGTCAGATAGAAAAAAACAATGCAAGACAATTCAGGCTTTACTAAAGTATAAATATCAAACTGCATCAGAGCTTCTCACCGGAGATACAGGCAACTCACAACGGGCAGAAATTATTCAGAAGTTAAATGACGGCAGGATAAATGTTCTGATATCAACCGGCCAGCTAATCGGCGAAGGGTTTGATGCTGACAACCTTTCAACGCTCTTTCTAACAACACCTATCAAATTCAGTGGAAGAGTACTGCAGTATTTGGGCCGTATCCTGCGCCCGGGTCCTGATAAAAAAATTGCCCGTGTATTCGATTATGTGGATGTCAATGTAGACATACTAAGAAACTCTGCAAAGGCGAGACAGATGGTGTACAAAAAACAAGGTGGTATAAATAAATCATCAGAAACCTAAACGGAATGCTCTAAGATATGTACTTATACCACCGGTCAGTATCGTTTCAAACTTAACGATTACTATAATATATGTCTTTTTTAGCCTATTCTTCCCAGGAAAGCATTCAAAATAAAAAAAATCACTCCAAGAGCAATGAGGAGAAGAAATAAAGGCATGGTAACAACATAATCCACAGAATTTTGAATAAAACCTATGGAAATACTGTCAATCCAGGTAAAATTTTTACTACCGACGGCATCAAGAAGATTCAAGCTCTTCCATACAACCTCACCTGGATTCATTACAGATGATATGCCTTGAAAACCAAGCAAAACAAAACCACCAAGCCAGCAGAGACAACCGAGAATTGTATATTTACCCATGTTTTTTTCCTTTTTCTATAATAACATGAATTTCAAAATATGCTTATACCTACTTATCTGTTACAGTAAAAACTTCCTTTCCCCACCATTCCTTAACCTTTTCAGACTTTAACTCTTCACCGGAAGGACTTTTATGCCCAGACCAACTGAATTTTAAGTGGTCAAAATCTCTATACATTGAATCATGTTCCCAAAATTCAGACTCTTTAGCCATAGTTCCACAACCGGAAATAAAAAATGTAATGATCAGTAATAAAAGAAATTTTTTCATGGATCAAAACCCTTATTTTTATAAATAGTTTTTTTGGCTGATAGTAATTAAAAATCCTGCCGGGATAAAACAATAAATCACTATACGGTAAAATTATTAATATTTGATTATACTTATCACTTTTGCTTAGATATATTAAAGAACAGCCTTTATATTGTCAATATCAAAATAATGGGACAATAAATCACAAATTAATGACACTTTCCATTAAATGATTATGTTTTTTTCACAGTTCCCGAAAAAAAATAATATATAGGAGGCTAAATGGAATTATTTATTTTTTCCAGGGGCAATTATATTGTAGCTTTCTAAAAAAGCCTGTGAGTGATATGGTAAACAGGTTTTTCATAATATCATTTCAGGAGCTGTAAATGAATACCCCGAATATGAAAAAGAAGTAACTTTATTCGGTTTAAAATGAACAAAAATTGGAGGATCAGATTATCTTGACGAATAAAGGTTTTGTATATTTAATAGGAGCTGGACCGGGAGACCCTGAGTTAATTACAGCAAAAGCTCAAAATGCAATGGAAAATGCAGATTGCATTATCTACGATTACCTTGCCAATCAAATACTTATCGAAAAGTATGATTGTGAAAAAATATATGTAGGCAAGAAAGGTAGCGATCATACCCTTACACAGGAAAAAATAGGCGGGCTTATTATTGAAAAAGCCCTTGAAGGCAAAATTGTCGCGCGGCTCAAAGGAGGAGACCCTTTTATTTTCGGCCGCGGCGGTGAAGAAGCCGAAGAACTTGTTGATGCAGGCATACCTTTTTCTATAATACCAGGAATATCTTCTTTTTATTCAGCACCCGCCTATGCAGGTATTCCCCTGACACATCGTGATTATGCTAATTCTATTGAAGTGATCACCGGTCATCGGAAAGCCGACACAAAAGATGGTGTAAACTTCCCGGAATATAACCCGGACAAGACATATACATTTCTTATGGGTATGAAGAATCTTTCATATATTGCAGAATCATTAATAAACCATAAGAACTTTCCTGAAGACACCCCTGTCGCACTAATATCATGGGGAACAAGACCAAACCAGCGTGTTGCAACCGGCTTGCTGAAAAACATAGCATCTATTGCAAAAGAGGAAGGAATAACACCTCCCACAATAATTGTTGTCGGCAAAGTGGTTGCCTTGCGTTCCAAACTGAGATGGTTTGACAATCAGCCTCTTTTCGGCAAAAAAATTGTTGTTACCCGAACACGCAGCCAGGCCTCAAAACTGTTGAAAAAACTCACAGGATTAGGAGCCGATGTTATTGAATTACCGACGATTGCAATAGAGCCGATTATTGACTCCGGGAAATTAAATAATGCCATAAACAAAATTAATGAGTTCAGCTGGATTATTTTTACATCTCAAAATGCCGTAAATTTATTTTTTAGCCATATATACAGCAACAGAAAAGATGTACGCATCTTAGGTAATATTAAAGTTGCTGTAATAGGACCTGCAACCGGTGATGAATTGTTAAAATACGGAATAAAGCCTGACCTTGTTCCAAAAGAATATGTTGCTGAAAGCCTGATTGCAGAATTAAAAAAGCAGGATATAAAGAACAGGAAGATAATTATTCCATGTGCTAAAGGAGCACGGGACACTCTCGAAAATAGTCTGAAGGATTCTGGTGCTGAGGTTGAACGTATCAATATTTACAAATCGGTTAAGCCTGACAATATTTCCGACGATGTAATTGAACAATTGGAGCATGCCGATATTGTGACATTTACAAGCTCTTCAACCGCCAGAAATTTTTTCTCACTTTTTCCTTCCGTGACAGCCAAGATTGCAAGCATCGGCCCAAAAACAACGGAAACTATAATAGAATTCGGAACCAAGCCGGAAATTATTGCAAAAGAATACACAATCGAAGGACTGATAAATGCAATCGTTGAATATAATTGGTGAATATTACAAGGAGTAGATAATTGATGAAAGATCCAAATTTGCCCCGCCTTGTTTTCTGGGAGCTTACAAAAAAATGCAACCTGGCCTGTGCTCACTGCAGAGCAGAAGCTGAAGATATTGATTATTCCGGTGAGCTTGGTCAAAATGATATTCAAAGGACAATTGATGACATTGCAAGCCTTGCCGACCCGATACTTGTTTTGACCGGCGGAGAGCCGCTTTACAGGAAAGATGTGTTTAAGATAGCCACATACGCAAACAAAAAGGGATTACGTGTGGCCTTGGCTACAAACGGAACTCTTATAGACAAAAAAATTGCCCGTAAAATAAAAGATGCAGGTATCGCACGTGTAAGCATTTCAATTGACGGGAAAGATGCACAATCACACGACCCGTTTCGTGGTATCCCCGGATCTTTCGATGCCGCTATAAGAGGATCAAAGCTTCTTATGGATGAAGGAGTAGAATTCCAGTTTAATACAACAATCACGAAAAGAAATATCGATATGGTCGATGATATTCTTGCGCTTGCGGAAACCAGCGGCGCCTGCGCACTGCACTTTTTCATGCTCGTACCTGTGGGCTGCGGAGTAGAGATTGCAGAAACAGATATGCTTTCTCCTGAAAAATATGAAGAAACACTTCACTGGTTTTACAATCGTTCAAAAGAAACCTCCTTGGAGTTCAAGGCCACCTGCGCCCCGCATTACTACAGGGTAATAAGAGAAGAGGCTCACAAAGAAAATCGGAAAATTAATTTTGAACAGGATGGAATGGCGGCCATGACCAAAGGCTGTCTTGCGGGAAGCGGCGTATGTTTCATATCTCACAGGGGTGATATTCAGCCTTGCGGTTACCTGCCCCTTGTTGCCGGGAATGTTCTTGAAAAATCTTTTACTGATATCTGGAAAGACTCTGACCTTTTTAAATCTCTTAGAGACGTTAATCAGTTAAAAGGCAAATGCGGAATTTGTGAATACAACAGGGTGTGCGGCGGCTGCAGGGCAAGGTCTTATCATGCCAAAGATGATTACCTTGAAGAGGAACCTTTTTGCATTTATCAGCCGAAAAGGAATTAAGATGACCGAATTCAGCGAAAATGAAGCAGCTGTTTTAAATCATGTGCAGAGGACTGTGCCTTTTGTAGAGCGTCCTTTTGAATTAATTGGATCTGAACTTGATATTTCAGAAGAACATGTGCAGGAAATAATATCCCGCCTGAAAAAACAGAATGTAATAAGGAATATAGCCGGAATATTCAATGGTGGAAGTCTTGGATATACACTAAACCTTGTCGCCATGGAAATATCTGAAAATAATATTGAAAAAACGGCTGATATAATTAATTCTCATCCCGGAGTAAGCCATAATTACCTTCGTAACCACCGCTATAATATCTGGTTTACGCTTGCAGAAGAAAGCAATGAGATGTTTAACAAAGCGGTCAGGTTTATTGCTGAAAAGACAAGCGCTGAAGATTTTCTGGTTCTTAAAAATGAAAAACTCCTTAAACTGGGAGTAGTTCTTCCCATTGGCGATGATGATAATGGTGATAGTGTTGCAAAAGAATCTTACAGCCATGCAAAGCCAAGAGATTTTTCCGAGGAGGAAAAAGAGGCTGTTCGCCTGTTCCAACATAATATCCCGATTACAACCCGGCCCTTTCGCACTCTTGTGGAAACCAATAAAAGTTTTCTATCTGAAAAACGTTTTCTGGAAATTGGTGAATCTTTTAAGAAAGAGGATATCATGAGAAGGTATTCGGCTGTTCTGAGACACGTAAATGCCGGATATACATTCAATGCCATGACAACCTGGAAAATTTTAGACGACACAAATATCGAAAAACAAACAAAACCCTTTATTAATGAATCTGCTGTAAGCCACCTTTATATAAGAACAATTTACCCTGGAAGATGGGAATATCCTCTTTTTGCAATGCTTCATGCCAGAAGTGAAACGGAATTGAATAATATAATTACCGGTCTGTCTGAAAAGTCAGGGTTTAATGATTATCAGGTTCTTGACACAGTTCGGGAATTAAAAAAAGAACGCGTGGTCTATTTTTCACACAAATTCAACGAATGGAGAGATTATTACAATGATTGATGTCGGTAAGCTTTATTGCGGCGGGATTTCAACCGGAGATGGACTTAGATACGGAACAAAATCCGAAACTGATGCACATGGGAATGCTCCCCACCAGCAGGAAAAATCAGCCAGCGAACGCAGGCCTATTGTTGTCTGGAATACAACAAGAACCTGTAATCTTAAATGTGTACACTGTTATACAGATTCTGATAACAAAAAATACAAAGGAGAGTTGTCTACCGGGGAAGGATTATCCCTTATAGACGACCTTGCATCTTTTAATATTCCTTCACTGCTTTTTTCAGGAGGGGAACCGCTTGTTAGAAAAGATCTCTTCTCATTGATTGAAAGAGCCGCAAACAGAAATATCCGCCCTGTAATTTCTACAAACGGAACATTGATAGACAGGGATACCGCTCACAATATAAAAAATTCCGGGATAGTATATGCAGGTATAAGCCTTGACGGGATGGAAGATATAAATGATAAATTCAGAGGTGTTAAAGGGGCCTTCAGCAGAGCAATGAAAGGTTTTGAAAACTGTATTGCCGTGGGACAAAGGGTCGGATTAAGGTTGACACTCACCCGAAAAAACTATGAAGATTTACACAAAATATTTGATTTTATTGAAAAAGAAGGAATTCCCAGAGCATGTTTTTATCATCTGGTATATTCCGGGAGAGGCGGGGATATGTTTAAAGACGATCTAAGTCATAAGGAATCAAGATCTGCAATGGATGTAATCCTTGAACGAACAGACGACTTTTTTAACCGCGGTCTGGACATCAATATACTTACAGTTGATAACCATGCTGATGGAGTATACCTCTATCGAAAACTTATGGAAAAAAAACCTGACCGGGCTGAAGAGGTTCGCGGTCTTCTTGAATGGAACGGAGGAGCCGCTAATTCAACCGGTGTCGGGATCGCCAATATCGATTTTAACGGAAATGTACATCCTGATCAGTTCTGGCAGGATTATACATTTGGAAACATTCGGGAAAGAAGCTTTGGCGACATATGGATGGATGAAAGTGATGGATTGATGCATGGTCTGAAACACAAGGCGGATTATATTAAAGGCCGCTGCCGTTTATGTGATTACCGAAAATTGTGTACCGGTGCCATGCGTGTCAGAGGTTTCAGAACTTATAACGACCCGTGGGCTCCCGATCCGCAATGCTTTATTACAGATGATGAAATAGGTCTTGATGAGGAAAAAAAACAAGAGCTGAAAGCAAAAGGGGAAGAATTCCCTGTCCCCAAAGAACTCTGCCGTTCATAAATAATCCTGAACCGGAATTGATTTGGCACACACACTGACGATATCTGTAATTCAGAATTCTTTTACAAAACCATTGATAGAAGCAAAATATCATAAAGTTAATAAGAATTATGTAAGTACTATATATATATAAAACCAGGCTCACCATGTTACAAAAGCCCAATGTTTGTTTCTTTGGCATCTCAATGGATTGACATACCAAAAAATAAATAATACAAATTTTATAAAATAGCAGGATATAAAATCCTTAACAGGCTTTTATCCTATTTTTATATATTAGTAAGCAACTTCAGAAAACAGAAAGCATTTACATAAATTGTCTTTTATTTTTTCTTCTGCTTAATTCAATTCATTCCCTTAATATTAACAATATAGCTTTCTGCCATCAAAAAGAGCCAATTATATAAATAATGTTTCATAAAAAAGTCTTAAACTTTATTGAAAAAAAGGAGATGTTGTAATGATTAACTATAAAGTTGTTCAATGGTCTTCAGGAAATGTTGGCGGGCATGCTGTAAAGTCTGTTGTCGAACGCGGTAATATGGAATTGGTTGGATTATATGTCTATTCTGATAAAAAGGCCGGGAAAGATGCGGGTGAGATTGTTGGTCTTGATAACAATCTGGGAGTAAAAGCTTCTAAAGAAATTGACGAAATTCTTTCCCTTGATGCAGATGTTGTCATCCATACTCCTCTGGCCTCTCTTGTTTATGGTGAAAACAAGGATTCTGATATTGATGATATTTGCCGCTTGCTGGCTTCAGGTAAGAATGTGATTTCAACTGTTGGTTATATGTACCCGAAGGTTTATGGACCGGAACTTTATGAACGGCTGGAAAATGCATGTAAATCAGGTAATTCAACATTTCACTCAACCGGTGTAAACCCTGGATATTTTGGAGATGTGCTTCCTCTTACCATGTCTTCACTCTCGAAATCAATTGAAAGTATACATGCTCGTGAAATCACCAGTTTCGAGTTTTACCCCTCTCCTCAAATCATGTTTGACATAATGGGATTTGGAAAAACCGATGAAGAATTTAACAAAGATGTTGAAAGGTTTAAATTCTGGCTCACAGGTCTGTTCAAAGAAAATATTCAGATGGTTGCCGATGGCCTGGAGGTCGAGCTTGAAGAGATAACAGAAGAAGTAACATTCTCATATGCTGAAAATGATCTGGAGCCTGCCGCCGGCCTTGTCAAAGCGGGTACGATTGCCGGACAGTTCTGGCAGTGGGCAGGAGTAATAAATGGTGAAAAACGCATCATACATGAAACTGTCTGGCGAATGCATAATTCTGTTGCGCCTGACTGGCCGACAGGGAACCATTCCATTACAATTGAGGGTGAACCTTTTATGCATGTTGAGCTTGAAGACGGCAAATGGGCTGATGACCTTCTCCTTGCTACCGCTATGCATGCCGTTAACGCCATACCATACATTGTCAATGCATCTCCCGGTGTTAAAACATTTCTGGATCTGCCGTTGATGATCGGAAAAGGTATCTTTAAGACCCGGTAATTTAATTTTTGATAATAAAAATCGTTCTGACTAATACCGTCACAGAACAATAATTCTTTCTATCTTTTTTCAGTTCCACTACAAACAGCTGTTTTCGTTTACCTATGACACTATGCCAACTCTGGTCCTTTTGATCGGTTTACCAGGAAACGTTCTGAAACAATTTAAAAGTATAAATGGTCACTATAATCGGAAGTATTTGCAACTGTTTTATAGGAGGTAATTTTAATGAAAAAATTTGATACATTATCACTAATTATAAGCCTGGGCTGCATAAAGCGATTATTAGGCATTATGTTAACCATTATCTCATTTATGGTAATTTCATCAGACACCGGAATGTCATGGGCTGCAGAACAACAGACCGAAGCATTTAAGAAGTATGGCCAGGAGTTTAAAGGTAAAATAGAGAAGCGTTATGAAGATTCCCGGGAATGGTGGCCTGAAACTATAAAACCGCCGGCAGGCACACCCAATGCACTAGTCTTTGTGTTGGATGACGTAGGATTCGGCCATCTGGGTTCCTATGGCGGATTAATCAAGACGCCTAATATTGACAGGCTGGCTAAAAAAGGGCTCCGATATAACAACTTTCACACAACGGCTCTGTGCTCCCCATCACGGGCATCGCTTATGGCTGGACGCAATTCGCACCGGATCGGGCTGGGCTCCCATTCGTTCACAGCGATGGGATTCCCGGGCTACAATGCCTTTACGCCCGAATCCGCCAAATCTTTGGCCAAGCATACCCGGAAGGCAGGCTTTGTAAACTATTTCCTTGGTAAGTGGGACCACGCCCCGGCCTCAGAGGTCTCCTCAAGCGGGCCATTTGATCACTGGCCGAGTGGTGAAGGCTTTGATCACTTTTATGGTTTTATGGCAGCAGAAGTAGACAATTATCGTAGCGTGCTTTACCGTGATCACCATCCTATTGAGGACTGGCAGGACAAGTCAGGATATCACCTGTCCGAGGCACTGGCGGACGAGGCTATACGCAACATCACATCTCACAAATCAGTCTCCCCTGACAAGCCGTTTATGATGTACTGGGCACCCGTGGCCAACCATGCACCGCATCATGCGCCTAAAGAGTATATAAAGCAATATAAAGGCAAATTTGATATTGGCTGGGACAAAGCACGTGAGATCATCTGGAAACGCCAGTTAGAGATGGGCATCATACCGCCGGGAACGAAACTTACAACGCGCCCCGGGCAAATTCCGGCCTGGGATTCACTGAAACCTGAAGAAAAGAAGCTGTACACGCGACAAATGGAGGTCTTTGCAGCGATGCTCACCCATGCTGATGATCAGATTGGCCGTATTATAGATACCCTTAAACGAACCGGACAGATCGACAACACAATCATTATGGTGGTTTCGGACAACGGCGCATCCTCAGAGGGAGGGCTGGGTGGCACCTTCAACGAATACTATTTTTTGGAGGGCAAGCAGACCCCCTTTGAAGTCAACATGAAGCATTACGAGGAATGGGGCGGGCCGACGACTTACCCGCACTTTCATGCAGGCTGGGCGCTTGCCGGTAATACCCCGTTCAGGTACTTCAAGATGACAATACACAATGGTGGTATCGCGGACCCCTTAATCGTTCATTGGCCCAAAGGAATCAAGGCGAAAGGCGAAATCCGCAGTCAGTATCACCATATCATTGACATCGCTCCGACGCTCCTCGATGTGACCGGTACGAAGTTCTCCAATGAACTCGACGGCGTAAAACAGCTGCCGATGGATGGCCTGAGTATGGTTTATTCCTTCAATAACGCCAAAGCGACAGACCGTCGTACAGAACAATACTATGAAATGTTCGGAAACCGGGGTATTTACAAGGACGGATGGAAGGCTGTGACCCTCCGTGCCAACCGCATGCCGTGGGAGTTCACCAGCCGCGCGCGACGTCCTCCGGTCGAAGATGACGTGTGGGAGCTTTACAACGTTGAAAAGGATTTTTCCGAGACAAACAACCTTGCCGAAAAATTCCCGAACAAACTCAAAGCACTGAAGAACCGCTGGGATGAATTGGCATGGGAGTATAATGTATACCCTTTGGGTGGTGTGCGGGGCAGTCATAAGAAGTGGCTGTTCGGTGACCGTAAAGAGTTTGTTTACTACTGGCCCGGCGCCCAGCGGATTCCTGAGATTATTTCACCGCCGGTAAAGAACCGGTCGCATACAATCGAGACTAGGCTTGATCTAACCGGAAATGAAGAAGGCGTCATCGTAGCCTGCGGAGGATTAACCGGCGGTTATACTATGTTCATCAGGGACCATCGGCTAAACTACGAGTACAACATGCTCGGTGAAGAACAATTTCGAATGGTATCACCGATGCTTCCGACCGGTAAGGTGGATTTGAAGTTCAAATTCATCCGTACAGGATACCTCACGGGAAAAGGTGAACTTCAGGTAAACGGCAGAAAAGTGGCCGGGGTGGACATTCCCCGAACAGCAAGAACAGTCTTTTCGGTTGCAGAGACCTTTGATATAGGCATAGACAAAGGTACACCGGTGAGCAAAGGATACCGTATTAAGGACCACTATCCGTATACCGGAAAGATCGATAAAGTAATTGTTCGCCTGATCGATTAGAACCTAGCAAAGTAGGCCTTATATCTGTAAGTAACATATGGATCAGCAGTAGCAGCACACTATTAGAATGATTTGAAGTTTACTATGAAAGGGCATTCCGTCTTGTTAGAAGACAGAATGCCCTTTTTATTATTGATATGAGATCTTTTAATTTAAATCTTGGAATTTAAATCCTGATTTTACCTGCTATTGTTCACTTACTCCCCTTTAATTCATTCAGATTATTCCACGGGAGTATCATAAATTCGAGTTTTTCGGGAATAGATAATATTTGAAAGGGCACAGGGTCTACAAACTGTGACCATTGAGTTTTGTCTACAACAGGAACAGGGGTGACAATAGTAAGATCTGCATTGCCAAGCGTAGCATTGCAAAAATATCTATCACAAATCCCGTTTTTCCAGTAGGTATAGTCTTTGGCCTCAACCCAATTTAACGCGGATTTTGCCTTGAAGGCCGTGGATGAACCAGGCAATGGAATTGCAGCCTTAAATGAAGACCCGCTATCCATAATTGAAATATTTGCGATATTATCAATTACATTATATTTGAAAGTAGAAGCCGGAGGTCTCATGGGATTCTCCGGATCAATTAAAGCGGTTACCGGATCAAAAGATTGAGTGCTGCTCAAGGCTTCCAATATCATATACCTGGGCGTGTCATCATCAATATCAGTTCTTTTTACAAAAGTGGCCCACTCAGCCCTGTAACCGGTAGAGACACCTGCTGCATGGTAAATATTAAGAGAAATCATATACTCAGGTCTTTTTGAGCGAAGATGTCCAAGGGGGTGGAGATTATTACCGTATCTTGTTGTATTTTCGATAAATCTGGCCTTAGCCAATTCAAAACCGGGCGGCAGAGGAATAGCTTTAGCCAAAGCGGCCCTTCGACTTTTCGGCACTCTAAAATTAATATACAGGGAAGGAACATCAGTTTGGGTGTAAAATTCAAAAACCGGCTCATGAACACCCTTCTTTACTTTTCCTGCAAGCAGCGAAGCGAGTCCGCCGAACCTCTTCCTTTTATTGCTATTAAGGATCTGCAGGAGATCAGGGTCAATATGTGTTAAGTTTCCATCCTTCACGTTATGCCACGGAGATACGACTAAATCTACAGGCCCTGTGCTTAACAAAACGGTATCAGGGGTCGGATCGACATACTTTGACCACCGGGTAGTATCTTTAATAGTAACATCTCCGTTATAAATGGAAATCATATCGCTATTTGCAAGAGTGGCGTCATAATATGCTTTATCATTGACACCACTTGTCCAGAAAATCTTATCATTAGATTCCACCCATTCACGAGATATTGTCTCCATGAAAGGATCTTCCGGTAAAGTAAACGAAGCACTAAAAGTTGTTTCCTTATCAGAATCAACAAATGTTTTAACTATGTTTTTTTTGATTGTATAATCCACACGAGTGGGGGGAGCTTCAAAATCAACAGAGCTATACGTGGGCGAACTACTCCTGGCCTCGACAACCATAAATCTAGGTATGGAATCGGGATCGTTGTCCTGAGTTATATAGGTGGACCACTCGGCCCTGTAACCGGCCGCTAAACCTGTAGCTAAATAAATATTGACTGTAATGTAGTAATGAGAATCTCCATCATTAGTCAATTGTATTTTGCTCAAAGAAAGCCCGTGAGGCATGCCGATTTCTCGGGATAAGGCCTTTGCCTTTTCATCGGGAACAATAAAGTTAAAATATAAAAATGGCGGAGTTGCTGTAACACCGAATAGCATGCTCGGGTCTGCCTTGCCTGCCTTGCTTAATTGTGCTTGTTCATAGGCCAATCCACCATACACAGATGCCTTTAGCCCCATCAATGTCTGG
>JABHLN010000006.1 GCA_018693105.1 Desulfobacterales bacterium
AAGGCATACATGTAGTATGTCGAACTTCTGATCAAACGCTATAACGCAGTAGATGGAGACTTTTTACGACGCCATCAGTAGTTTATTTTCATTATTATTCTACTTTAATTATTGCAGCATCTGCCTGGGCTAAACCTCCGCAGATACTTCCCATTGCATATCCCCCTCCGCGACGCCTTAATTCATACATAAGGTTCATCATCACTCTTGCTCCGCTTGAAGTATTAGGATGACCAATGGCAATTGCACTACCGTTAATATTTGTTTTCTTTCTTATGGCTTCAACTTTTGCCTTGTCTTTATCACCAAGCAGGTATGTACTTACCAGCGTAACTGCTGCAAAAGCCTCATTTACTTCCATAACATCAATATCATCAAGGCCAAGGCCTGCAAGTTCAAGCGCTTTCTGCATCGCAAAGGCCGGTCCTTCAGGAAGATTGTTTGGTTTTGTAGCAATGGATGTCATGGATACTATCGATGCAAGGGGTTCAAGACCAAGCTCATCAGCTTTTTTACGAGTCATGAAAAGTATTGCTGTAGCACCGTCATTCAGGCCCGGAGCATTACCTGCAGTGATACCTTTTGAACCGTATATCGGTTTCAGCCTGCCAAGCATTTCCATGCTCATATTTTCGCGATATTGTTCATCCTTTTCCATTGTGAAAGGGTCCTGCCTTGAAATCTTTACCTCTATGGGAAATATTTCTTCCTTGAACTTGCCGGCATCATATGCTGCCCCATAATTCTGATGACTTCTTAGTGCCCATTCATCCATTTCCTCTCTTTCAATTCCATGGGAATAAGCTACATCATCACTGTCGACTGATACAGGGTTATAATCCTTGTAACCAAGAGCGAGCAAAGGGTCTTCCATATTCACATTACCCATACGGAAGCCCTGATATCTGAGGTTTCTCACGATAAGAGGTTCCTGGCTGAAAGATGTAGCTCCGCCACCGATTGCAACATCGATCTCACCCAGTTTCATTGCCATACATCCGAGTTTTACTGCAGACATGGCTGAAACACACGCCTTATCAAGTGAAATAGATGGGGTTTCAGGCGGCAATCCCGCTTTAAGCAAAGTCTGACGAGCAGCAACGGGAGTAAAAACATCCTTACATACAGAAGTATCTCCAACACCCCAGAAAACCTCATCAACAACGCTAGGATCAAGGTTAACCCTGTTAAGAACTTCACGCATGGGAATAGCTCCAAGATCAAAATAATCCATCTCCTTGAGCGAACCACAATACCGCCCAAAAGGAGTTCGAAGCGCACTTACTATTACAATATCATTTTCATTGCTCATAATTTTACTTCCTCCCGACATTTATTAATCTAACCAATACCTTCATAAAATCAGAGTTATTAACTCTAATAAGGCATCAATAGTATTTATACATATTACAAATTATTGTTTTGTCTGCCTTAACCACATCCTAAAAACTTTTCAATTTTCATTACCTTGATTTCCTGATCATTTCTACAACCTGCTCTGAGGCTGTATAGGGATCAAGTTCAAGATCACCAATCATTTTTACCCATTTCTGCAAAGAGTGATCATTTTTTAATGTCTCAAGGAATTCAGTTCTTATCTGTAGTGTAAGTATATCAAGAAACTGTGTAGTTCGCCTTTCCCGGTTCTTGATGCCTATAGCACTGCGTTGTTTGTAATAATCGTAGTGATTCACAGTTTCCTGTGCAAGCTCATCAACACCTTCTTTTGATAGTGCCTGGGTCTTTACTATTGGAACTTTCCAGTGGTCTCCTTCAACATCACATTTGTAATTTTGAACACTTGAAAGCTCTGCTACAGTCTGATCAGCACCGGGCTTATCAGATTTATTTACTACCATGATATCGGCGATTTCCATTATACCCGCCTTCATAGCCTGAAGCGTATCACCATATCCGGGCATCAAGGCAAGAATTACGGTGTGGGCAAGCCTTGCTATCTCGATTTCACCCTGACCAACGCCAACTGTTTCAATAAGTACAATATCCTTCCCTGATACGTCCATAATATCGGCAGCATCATTTACAGCAGAAGAAAGTCCTCCATGAGCACCTCTTGAAGCAAGAGAACGTATAAATACGTCCCTGTCACCAGTCAGGTCAATCATCCTTGCCCTGTCACCGAGAAGGGCTCCACCGGAAAAAGGACTGGAAGGATCAACTGCAAGAACACCTACAGACTTTCCCATTTTCCGAAAACTACCTACAAGAGCCGAAACAAGACAGCTTTTCCCGACACCAGGCGGGCCGGTTATACCTATAATATGAGCCTTACCACATTGGGAATAAATCTCCTTTATTACTGCAACAGCCTCAGGCTCACGTCTTTCCACCATTGAAATCAGACGGGCGGTAGATCTGACATCCCCGGCCTTAATTTTTTCAACCAAATCCATTATTTAATCATCCCTTTATCACCGGCCATACCCAGTTTTTTAATGCATTCAACAGCATTTTCAACCGGGCTGCCCGCGGGGAATACTTCCTTAATACCCATTTCTTTAAGCTTTGGAATATCGTCAGGGTGCAGTACACCGCCCAAAACTACGGGAATGTCCTCGGCATCACTCTTCTTCAGTTCATCCATCAAAATAGGTACAACTACAAGGTGGGCACCTGACAATATACTGATGCCGATCACATCAACGTCTTCCTGCAGAGCAATTTCCGCTACAGTTTCGGGAACGTTCTTAAGGCCGGTATAAATAACTTCCATTCCGGCTTCCTTCAATGCCTGTACAATTATCAGGGCACCGCGGTCATGCCCGTCAAGACCGATTTTTGCCATTAATACTCTGATGGTTTTTTCTTCCATTATTTCTCACTCCCAATCCGTATCGTTAAATACCGGTTATATGTGTTTTTTCATCAAAACTGCCGTACCTTTCCTTATATACATCCCAGATTTCTCTTAAGGTAGCGTATGATTTTACTGCTTCCATAGTAGTCTCCATGAGATTTTCATCCTTGAAAGCAGCTTCTCTAACCATGTCCAGCGATTTTTCAACAGCGGAATTATCTCTTTTAGTTTTCAGGTCTTCAATTTTTTCAAGCATAGTTTTTTCAAAACCTTCATCTATCTCAAGAAGATCGAGGTTCATGTCCTCATTACCCTCAGTATAATTATTGACACCTACAATGGTCTCTTCGCCTTTTTCAACTTTTAACTGATATTCATAGGCAGCCTGAGCAGTTTTCTTCTGGATATAACCCGTCTCAACAGCTTCTACAGCACCGCCGATATCATCAATTTTCTTGATGATCGCAAGTGCCTCTTCTTCAATATCATTTGTAAGTGATTCCACATAATAACTTCCGGCCATGGGATCAACTGTATTTGCGACACCTGTTTCTTCTGCAAGTATCTGCTGAGTACGAACAGCGACCCTTACAGATTCTTCCGTAGGAAGTGCCATTGCTTCATCCATTGAGTCTGTATGAAGCGACTGTGTTCCGCCAAGAACTGCCGCAAGCCCCTGAACAGCAACTCTTGCAACATTATTTACCGGCTGCTCTGCCGTGAGTGAAACACCTGAAGTCTGTGTATGAAAACGAAGCTGCATGGATCTCGGATTCTTTGCACCGAATCTTTCTTTCATTATCCTTGCCCAGATTCTTCTGGCAGCACGATATTTTGCAATCTCTTCAAAGAAATCGTTATGAGCATTCCACATGAAAGAAAGTCTAGGCCCGAAATCATCAACATCCAGGCCCCTCTTTATAAAGGAGTTAACAAACTCAACCCCGTCGGCAAGAGTAAAACCTACTTCCTGGGCCGCAGTACATCCTTTTTCCCTGATCTGGTAACCGACTATACTTATCGGGTACCACAGCGGCATATGTTTTGTTGAATATTCAACAACATCGGTAGTAAGCTTTAATTCAGCACGTCTTGGCACAACGCGAACATTAGCAGCGACATCACGGCAAATACTGTCGTTCTGATAAGTTCCGCGAAGCTGTGCAGGCTTGAAACCCTGTTGTTCGGCAACTGCCATATACATGCAGGGGATAGGAGGGTAAGCTATAACGAGCGAAGTACTTACCTCGCCTAACGGTATACCGTCAAAAAGAGCTTCCATGTCCTGGAGTGAATTTACAGGAACACCGTCACGCCCGATCTCGCCACGCGAAAGCGGATGATCTGAACCGACTCCGTTAATAGTAGGCAGGTCAAATGCAACATTCAATCCGGGAGCACCTGACTTCATCAAATATTTCAGCCTTTCATTACTCTTACTCGGATCGCCGAAACCCATAAACTGTCTTACCGTCCAGGTACGCGCCCTGTACATGGTGGGATGAATACCCCTAGTGTACGGGTACTCTCCGGGGAAAGAGATATCATTCAAATAATCAATGCCACGTTCTTCCATATCCACAGGTGTATAAAGACGTTCAACATCAATACCTCCCAAAGTGGTAAATCGTTCTTTTCTTTCCCGTGAATCCTTGTTTTTCTCTTCCCAGTCTTTTTGTGCTTTTTTTATTTCATCCAATTTTATCACCCTCATTATTAGAGATTGATTAATCAATAATATTTAGGAAAACATTTCATTAAAATTAATGAAGCGACATAAGAGACGCCCCGTTAATAAATATAATTACCTCTCAAACACCATTGCCATACCCTGTCCGCCACCTACACAAAGGCTTACAAGTCCGCGACCTGCATCTCTTCTTTCCATTTCGTTCATCATGCTTACAATCAGACGAACACCGGAATTTGCAAGTGCATGTCCAAGCGCTATAGCACCGCCGTTGACATTTACTTTTTCCATGTCCTTTTCTGTAAAATTAAGCTCTTTTACGACTCCAAGGGATTGTGCGGCAAAAGCTTCATTGAGCTCAACCAGATCGATGTCGTCCATTTTCAGTCCGGTTTTTTCAAAAAGCATATTAATTGCCGGAACGGGGCCTAATCCCATGTATGCAGGGTGAAGACCGGCAGAGGTATATGTTCCCACTTTAAGTCTTGGTTTAAGGCCAAGTTCTTTGGCTTTTTCTTCTGCCATCATTAGCACGCAGCTTGCACCGTCGTTAAGAGGAGAAGAATTTCCCGCAGTTACTGTTCCATCCTTAACAAATGCTGCTGGCAGCTTACCAAGGGCATCTATTTTCATTCCAAAACGCACACCCTCATCAGTATCGAATATAAGCGGATCTTTTTTTCTCTGGGGAACTTCAATTGGAACAATCTCATTCTTGAATTTTCCGCCGGTTATTGCCTGTTCGGCTCTGTTGTGGCTTGCAAGTGCAAACGCATCCTGTTCTTCACGTGTCAGGTTATGTTTCCGGGCAACATTTTCAGCCGTAACCCCCATACTTAATGGTTGACCGAGGTATTCACCCCATTGTGAAACATCACCACAAGTACGCATACTTCCTTCAAAGAATCCATCATAAGCAGCCTTGTTGCCGGCCCTGTAACCCCAACGGGCACCTTCAAGAAAATAAGGAATGCAGCTCATTGCTTCAGCACCGGCGGCAAGTACAACCTCGGCGTTGCCATTTTGCATCATATCTGCTGCGGTTGCAACTGCAAGCAGGCCGGAAGCACATTGGCGTTCAACAGTCTGTGCGGGTATTTTATCCGGTAGGCCGGCTTTGAAAAGACTCAGCCTGCCGACACCCGGGTAACCGTTGTAATGGCAGTTTCCCACGACTACTTCATCAATAAGTTCAGGATCTATCCCTGATTTTTCAACAACAGCCTTCATTACCGTACCGCCAAGATCCTGTGCTCTAAAATCTTTTATGGTTCCGCCAAATCTTCCGACAGCTGTTCTAAGCCCCTCAACTATTACTATATTCTTCATATCAACTCTCCTTTTCTATCAATCTCTCGGACCAACAACTGCAACAGATGCCTGGAATCCGCCAGTGGGGTTTCCTCCCTGACAGTGCGCAACACCAAGGTCAACATTCTTAAGCTGCCTCTTACCGGCCTTGCCCTGAATCTGCTGGTAAATTTCATATACCATTCTGAGTCCGCTTGCCCCGACAGGGTGTCCGAATGCTTTCAGGCCACCATCCGTATTAACCGGAAGACCACCGTCAAGCTCAAAGAAGCCTGATTCCACGTCCTCTTTTGCCTTTCCTATCGGACTGAATCCAAGAGATTCGTAGTTGATAAGTTCTGTTATTGTAAAACAGTCATGGACACTTGCGATCGTAACCTGGTCTCTTGGATCGGTAATTCCGGCCTGATCGTATGCCTGTTTGGATGCCGCTACAGTTTCATTCCATATTGTATAATCACTGTCATCTCTGTCTTTTATTCTTCCGGAGTAAACATCTCTTCTTCCCACGGCAAGCCCCATACCTTTTACAAGGATATAATCATCACGGAACTTCGAAGCCAGATCAGCTCTACACAGGATAGCTGCTGACGCGCCATCTGTTGTGGGGCAGCAATCGAAGAGACCCAGGGGCCATGAAATGATAGGAGCCTTCATAACCGTTTCTTCAGTTATTGCTTTTTTGAAATGCGCTTTCGGAGCAAGAGTACCGTTATAATGGTTCTTTACAGCAATCTTGGCCATCAGTCGTTTTCCTTCTTCCACATCAATTCCGTATTTCTCAAAATAACGGAGAGCAGCAGCAGCATACGCCGCAGGTGCCTGCATATAACCGTATGAAGGATGGTACCCGTAAGGGAATGTCAGAGAACCTGTTCCGGTATCCTTACATTTTTCAGCACCGACAACTACTACTATGTCATAGGCACCGCAAGCAACTGCAAAAAGACCGTTTCGAAGGGCTTCGAGAGCTGAAGCACAATTGTTTTCAACTCTTGTTACAGGAAGGTTATCCCACTGCATTGCTTCTGTTAAAACACCACCTGTGATGCCGCCCATAAGGGTACCAAACCATGCTGCATTGATGTCTTTTGATTCGACCTTGGCATCTTCCATTGCTTCGCTGACAGCATCAATAATTAGGCTGCTTATCGGTTGAGAAAAATTCTCTCCGAATTTTGTACAACCCATGCCTATAATAGCGACTTTATCTTTTATACTTTCCATTTCATTATCTCCTTACCTTACAAGTCTGGATTTCCACCCGTATACCGGGATATCATTATCGCTTGGAAATTTCCTAAAGGTCATCTCTAAAGAGTCTCCGATTTTCACTTCCGTCAAATCAGCATCGGCAATTTGCAGTCTTGCACGAACTTCTTCAAAGTCGGCAATCGCCCAGAAAGGACTAGCTCCACCGCCATAACCGAGATTATCAACTGTGCAGCTGAATACTTTTGCATTCAAGTCTGATAACCTTACCTCAGTACTTTCATCCTTGCTGAAACATTCTGAACATATCCTGTGAACAGGATACTGAACATGTCCGCATTTATTGCATTTTGAACCTTTAAATCCAAGGATGGAGTTCTGATCACGCCAGCTTATGGTCGCAGGCGGACGAATCGGAGGCATTCTCTCAACAGAATCCGGGAGAAGCTTTTTAAATGTCAGATACTGGTTGTAGTTTGAAATCATTTTCTTCGATTCCAGATAGGTTGAAACCCCTTTGCCGCCTTTTGCTTCAGCGATTTTATCCGTTACTTCCAAAAGGAAAACATCACATCCGCTGCCATAGCTTGCAAAAAGGATTTTATCTCCGGCCTTTGCTTCTTCCAGACATGCAACAAGCTGAAGCATACCGAAAGATGCGCCTGTGTTGCCCACTGTTGAAAAAAGCGGCATTTGAACCTGAGTCTCATAATCAAAGCCGAGCTTTCCTGCTGCCTGCCAGTAAACTCTTTCATTGGGTGCATAGGAAACAAACTTTGCAATATCTTTTGCTTCAACACCGAAAGATTTCATTGCACCGCTACAAGCTTCGATCATAACTCTCATGTAGCCTTCAGTAATAATAAAACGCTCTTCCCATGAGTGAACAAACTGATCATCAACTTCTCTCCAGTTGTCCATTATTTCATCAGATATGGAATATATACCTTCAATATTTGCAGCAACGTCAGTATCTGAAATCATAATAGCCGCTGCTCCATCACCCAGAGCACGCTCCGCAGGAGAACCCGGGACACCCATTCTGCAGTCAGCTGCGGTTACAACAACATTTTTATTTGATCCGCTCTTAACAGAATCAAAAGCTGCTTTTAAAGCATTGCTTCCTGCTCTAAGTGATCCGGAAAAATCCATTGAGCTGATATTTCTGTTTAAATCAGCAGCAACACCTATTGTGGCTGACATCTGTTTTTCCATAAAGGGTGAGGTGGTTGAGGCAAAGAAAAGCCCATCAATATCCCCCCTATCATTATTGCCGATACAGTCAACAGCAGCATCAACCGCCATCGTCAAACTATCTTCATCCGGACCGACAGTGGCTTTTTCACCTTTTCCGCCTGAATTCCATGCCTTACCAATTTCCTTTTGGGCTATTCTATGCAGCGGTATGTATGCCCCGAAAGATTTTATCCCTGCCATTTTTTATCTCCTTAACTTCAGCTTACCTGACTATAGTTCATATAGATTAGGAAGTTAATAAAATTGCAAGTATCAAAAGGCCCGATTTTAAAGAGCCCGTCCAATACCGGCATAACTAAATTCCAAATGATTTATCAAGGGTTTCCCACGTAGAAAGGTCACCCCATTTTATTGCAGAAATCCTGCCATCTGTTATGGGCAGAATATTTCCAATAAAAAACTTAACACTTTGAATCTTTCCAGCAAGATGTGCAATATCTGCTTTTTTCATCAACTTGGCCTGTTTTTCAGGATCATCTGTTGCACCCTTCTTGGCATAAATTCCATCAAGCTTTTCTTGTGCAACCACAGCTCCCCAAAGAAGAAACCATGCTACCATCACATCTCCAACAGCTTCTAACAATGGAGTGGCCTGCAGAAATGAGTATACGGACTCACCATTACCGGCATGATCTGCAAAAACAGAAGGGACTTCTGCAAGGGCTGCCTTTGTTTTCATAAACTGATCGGTATATTTTTCAAGCGCTGGAATCTCTTTTGCTTTCTCAGCAATTTCATCCATTCCGGAAAGGAAATCCGCAAAGACTTTTCCTTTACCCATTCCAATCTTTCTCAAGGCAAGGTCCATACCCTGAATTCCTGTAGTTCCTTCAAATATGCAGGCCACCTTGGAATCTCGCAGAAACTGCTCAACAGGATATTCCTGTGTATATCCGTAACCGCCATATATCTGGATAGCATGTAATGCAAACTCTACACTCTTTTCCGTAGGGTAAGCCTTGCATACAGGAATAAGGAGGCTCACTATCTTGCTCCAGTTTTTCCTTTCCTCTTCCGTTTCAGCTATTACTTCCTGGTCCATTGCGTAGCTGCAGTAATAAAGCATTGCCCTCATACCTTCGGTATAAGACTTCATCATGAGAAGTGTTCTGCGAATGTCAGGATGTTTTGTAATAGATACCTGTGTTGCAGGATCTGGGTTTTCAAGGCTTTGTCCCTGAAGCCTGTCTTTTGAATAGTTCAATGCATGCAGGTAAGAAGCACTGCTTATTCCCTGTCCCCATATACCTACTTCCAGGCGAGAGGAATTCATCATATGGAACATAATTCTGATACCTTCCTGCTCTTTTCCAAGTAGGTAACCGATACATTCCCCTTTGTCGCCAAACGAAAGGCTGGTCGTTGGAGATCCATGAAGTCCCATTTTATGTTCAATACCGGTGCAGGTAACATTATTTGAGTCACCGGTGGAACCATCATCATTCACACAATACTTGGGAACTATAAAAGTAGACAAACCTTTGGTTCCGGGAGCATCACCTTCAATTCTTGCAAGCACGATATGAATAATATTATCTCCCACATCCTGTTCGCCGTTGGTGATAAATATCTTTGAACCTTCAATTGCAAATGTTCCGTCATCTTTTCTTACAGCTTTTGTGGTGAGAGCACCTACATCTGAACCCGCCTGTGGTTCTGTCAGGCACATGGTACCGGTCCATTCACCGCCGTACATCTTTTCCATATACAGTTTTTTCTGGGCTTCATTACCGAAAAGCTCAATCAGCTTTGCTGCATCATGGGTCAGATTTACATAACACATAAAAGGAAAATTAGCGGCCATAAACATTTCATGTGTTGCCGCCATAATAACATGTGGCAGACCCTGTCCACCTAACTCCTCTTCCTCGCATGGGGTCAGCCATCCACCTTCTACAAAATCCTCATAAGCCTTTTTTGTGCCGGGGATGGAAAATACTTTCCCGTTCTCAAATTTTATTCCATCCTTGTCCCCATCAATATTTAATGGGAACAAAACCTTTTCACTGAACTTCTGAGCTTCCGAAAGAAGCATTTCCAGAACCTTTTGGGACCACTCGGAATATTTTTCTACTTCGCATAATTTCTGAACGCCAAGCTGGTCAAATAAAACAAATTTTATATCACGATCATCAAATAAAAGATTTGCCATAACTACTTCCTCATCAACTTCATTTTAGATTGATCCAAATATTTTCAGATCGATATTTTCCCGGTTTTACTTTCCCTTGAACTCTGCTTTTCTCTTTTCCAGAAATGCTTTTGTTCCTTCTGTTGCATCTTCTGAAAGAAGAATTTCACAAAATTTCTTCCGTTCATACTCAAGCCCTTCTCTAATAGGCATATTACCACCCTTATATGTAACTTTCTTACATATTTCGATCCCTATAGGCGGTCTTTCCGCGAGTTTTGCAGCAAAAGCCTCTACTTCTTCCATAAGTTTGTCCTGAGGAGTAATTTTGTTAATCAAACCTATCCTGTATGCTTCCTGAGCGTCAATAGGATCACCTATAGTAATCATTTCAAGTGCTTTTGTAGCCCCTACAAGATTCATCAGCCTCTGGCTTCCACCGGCACCAGGAATAATACCTATCTTGATTTCAGGCTGGCCAAATTTTGCTTTTTCACTTGCGATTCTGAAATCGCAGGCCATGGCAATCTCGCAGCCCATGCCGAATGCAAGGCCGTTTATTGCAGCAATAACCGGTTTGGGACAATCTTCAAAAAGGTTTGGATTCAACATTTCATCAAGTGCAGCATTTACCTTGGTCACATCATCAAGTTCAGACCATCCTGTAACCATATTAATATCCGCACCGGCCATAAAAGCTTTTCCTTCACCGGTTAAGACAATAACCTTAACGGAATCGTCTGCTGCAAGTTCATTGAAACCCTTTCCTATCTCATCTGAAAGGGTTTTGTTATAAGCATTCAAAACCTTGGGCCTGCTAAATATCAGCTTTCCGATATCACCACTTTTTTCCAGTATAATTGATTCATATGACATAGATTACCGCCCCCTCTAATTTGGTTAAAATATCTTTTATAAATTATATTCAGAAAACTACCAAAGCAATTTGAAATCATTTACATATTTCATACTGACAGTTTGCTTTCTGATTTTTGTTTAAGAAATGCCTCGGAAATACCGCAAGTCAAAATCTGGTAAAACTGCCGGGCAATACCATCCATGTCCAGTTCTCCCTCTTTCTCATACCAGAGCACCGACCAGTTACACATTCCCTGTATAGCATTTGCCACAACTTTGGGATTCAACCCTTTAAAAATTGTATTCTCTTCATCCTGTATCTGAACCACAATCCCACGAACAAGTCGGGCATAAACTCTCTGACTTTCCTCGTATATCTGCCGGTTTTTATCACCAAAGTACCTGGATTCCCTTAAGTTCAGATTAATTATATCCCCCTGGGCACCAACAAGTTTCATATGGTGTAAAATAAACCGCTTAAGCTTTTCAACACCTGATAAAGAAGAATCGTTTACTATTTTTTTGAGTCCTTCAGTTGCAGAGGGAACATATTCGTCAAGAATAGATAAAAGTATTGTTTCCTTGTTTTTGAAATGATGAAATACAGTGCTTTTTGTAATACCGACATTGTCGGCAATCATTTGGATAGATGTACCGTGATAACCATTGTTACACATGAGCTCTATTGTAGCTTTCAAGATTTTATCGTAATTGGTTTCCAAACCAATACCCCTCAGTTTCAAAATACAAAAGTTAAAAGTAAAAACCAAACATTGTCTATCAGTAAAGTAATGATTAAAATTCGGACAGGATGCTAAGTTTTCAGGCCCATTATGATCAGGCAGAAACAGCAAAATGAGGTCAGAAAATATACTTAACAGATAAAAAAGCAACGATTCGGAACAGGATTCAATAAATTGATTACTGGAGGAAATCCTTGCAAAAAATCACACTGACCGAATGGTTGGTATAATATGAAAGAGGTACAGGTGTCAAGATAAAAAATTATCATCGTCGGTAGATTCAGGGGAATATTTCAGGAGTCAAAACAAATGATTTTTTTCTAAATTTAAGTTGCAATTATTACATGGACAAAGGAAAATATCAAAAGTAAAATTCATGAACTATTTAAAAAATATAACCGGCGACTATATACAAATTGCCACATACAACTCATAGTGGTTTATCAGTATTGAAGGCGTACATGTAGTATTTCCAAATTCTCATAAAATCTATAACCAGATTAACAGCGCAATCACTTCCATTAGCTTAAACAATCAATTCAGGAGAAAATCTTGTCTCAAAGAGAAAAAACTACAATATCACCGAAACTCCATGAAGATACTAAGTCGATAAGCACCCATCGTGCATTTGTATATTCCATTATAATGCCGGGTTGGGGAGAATGGTATGCAGGGTCACGCATGAGATCTTTTTTTACCGGAATTATGCTCTTAGTTTCTCTGGTATTGTTTACATTCATAATGTTCGATTTGACTGTGGCCATTACTGATATGATTATGGATATCATTGATGGAGATATGAATGCAAAAATGCCTGCAATACCTTTTAATTATCTGGGTCTTTCCATTGCCGGACTTTGCTTCACCTGGTTGTGGGGTATAATTTCTTCGATTGACATTGCAGTGAAAAAGCAAAAACAAGACAATGAGCTGCCGGAAAACAATCCTATATGGGGCGTTGTGTTTTCATGGGTATGTCCAGGTTCCGGCCATGTATACTCAGGCTACCCACTTTTTGGATATATCCTTTTTACCGGCTACCTAATGGGAATTCTGCTCCTTTTTCCTGTTTATAAGCATCTCGGGAATGAAATCTTCGAGATGATGTATAATGGCACTCTTTCAGCAACAAACCGTTTTGAAATCATTTCACTTTTCAGGGAATATACAACAAGACTTCATTTCAGTTTTGCACCATTATTTCTTAAAATCTTAAAATATGTTGCAATAGCCGGTACTATTGATTCTTTAAATGAAATAATCGCAAAGAGGGCAGACAATAGTTTTGAATGGATGAAGAATCCCTGGATAAGAGGTCTGGTTCATTTGCTATTCGGCTGGTTGTGCCCTGGAGCAGGACAGCTGTTAGAGAAACGTAATATTTCAGGATGGGGGATAATCGTCATTAATGCCGCATGTCTTCTAATTGTAGGATTCCTCTTGACATCAGGCAGTATTACACCATCCACTGCATACAAATATAATATATTGATAAGCGGGCTGCAATGGATTGCCATAATCGAAGCGCCGGCATATATGATGTTCAAGCTAAAAAAGGTATGAGATTAATTCCCGCAACATTTCTTATATTTTTTCCCACTTCCGCATGGACAGGGATCATTTCTGCCAACCTTGGGGCCTTTACGGATAACCTGTTTTGGTGTTGGAGCCTGTCCGTCGTAAAAAAACCACTCGCCATCTGTCTTTTTGAAAGAGGCCAGTTCATGGTGTTTTTCTTTTTTATCATTTAATATATAATCGGCAATAAATTCTACACTGCCTTCATTGTCATCCTGGCCTCCGGCTGTTGTTTCAAGTATTTCAAGGCCGAGCCATTCAGAATTTTCAGCCCATTCCCTAACTGAGTTTTCTTCATGCTCTTTCCGTTTATCCGGATGCATTGTATTACCGATATAGTCAACTTCAACTTTTGTATAGGCGGTGTAACGTGACCGCATTAATTCTTCAACTGTTAGTGCCTTACGGGAACCGCTGATTAAAGGCTCACAGCATTCAGAATATGATTTCTCCGAGCCGCAGGGGCATTGTTCCATGTTATTTTCCATTAATATTTGTCTTCCTGATCTATTCTCTCTCTCACATGGCAACTGACAAGAAATATAAGATCAATGTTTTGATATATATGTTGATTTTGAAACCAGCAAAAATTTTATATATTATTCCAAAATCCTTTTTACCTAAAAGAAGCATAAGAGATCTTTTGAAAAAAGAACAGTTTTTTGTATGATGATAATATCACCTTAAATATCTTGTTTTTTTGAATATTTAAGCATTACCGGTAAAGAAATAATTATAAAAAATGAACCGCCCGGGCCGCTTAACATTACGGCAAACCACGAAAGGTAACTGAGAATGCCGGGGCCCTTAAAAATCATGGAAGTGACTGAAAGAGGGTATATTATAAAAAATATCAGATCGATAATTGATAAAATTGTAACTCCCCAGGCAGCCCATTTCCTCATATTCCAGACACCGATACCGAAAACAAAAAAAGGGATTGAGCATAAAAGGTTTTTATATCCGAATATCTGGTTGCAAATTGATGACTCAATAACAAGCCACAAAAACAACTTAAAAAATGCTATCCACCCTATGGCCCAAAGTTGCCATGGGTAACTTTCATTCATTCTTTCCGGGGGAAACATTCTTGTCCACAGGTTTTCTTTCATTTCTTCTCCGAAAAATTTAATCAATTAAAATACATCTAAAAAAAATATTTCTTAAGACTTGAAAACATAGACTAAAAGGCCTTTTGTGTCAAATTTGCTGCTCATATAAATATTTGCCACCGTCAGCTTAATATTCAACACACCTTAATATTGATGAATTCGTAAAAAGCATAACCGATGGCTAAGTAAAAATCTTCATATACAAGGCATAGTGGTTGGCCAGGCACGAAGACATACAATTAGTATGTCGAGCGTCTGGCCAAACGCTATAACGCAGTAAATGGTGACTTTTTACGACGCCATCAATATTCAACACACAATGATTAAGCCTGGTGCTCAACGAAGAACCTGTTTAAGACCTTGGAAGTGCTAATTTAGTTCCCGGGTTTTATGGAATTCAATATCCGGCCACTCCTCCATACAGAAACCTAACTGCCATTCGCTGGTAGTAAGATATGTCTTAAAACCTTCAGAATCCAGAGCAAGATTACCCTGGTTCTTCTTTTCAAATGCCTGAAGCATTTTGCTGTCACTGCAATGAATCCATCTAGCAACATTCAAATTAACCGGTTCATACACAGCATCTACGCCATACTCATCTTTAAGGCGGGCCATGGTTATTTCAAATTGCAATATGCCCACGGCGCCAAGTATATAATCACTTCCGGAAACGGGTCTGAAAAACTGAACCGCACCTTCCTCGGCAAGCTGAGTCAAGCCTTTTTGAAGGTGCTTGATTTTCAAAGGATTCCTAAGCAAAACACGCCGAAAATATTCCGGAGCAAAATTTGGAATCCCGGTAAACTTAAGTTGCTCCTTTTCGGTAAATGTGTCTCCGATTTTAATAGTCCCGTGGTTATGAATCCCGATAACATCCCCGGGGTAGGCTTCCTCAACATTTGCACGATCCTGTGCCATAAAGATTGTTGCTTTGGAAAGCATTACATCTTTCCCGATTCTGTGATGGCGAACCTTCATTCCTCTGGTAAATTTTCCGGAGCATATTCTGAAAAAAGCGATCCTGTCACGGTGGGCAGGATTCATGTTTGCCTGAATTTTAAATGTAAATCCTGAAAAAGTCTCTTCATCCGGCGAAACATCTCTGGAAAGTGAAGCCCTTGGACCTGGAGCTGGAGCCATTTCAACAAAACAGTCCAGAAGCTCCTTCACACCAAAGTTGTTTATTGCACTTCCGAAAAAAACCGGGGTCTGGCTTCCTTTAAGAAAATCTTCCTTGTCAAAAGGATTGGCAGCACCCTCGATAAGTTCTATATCCTCACGCAGTTCATCTGCCTGACTTCCAAGAATCTCATCAAGTTTACTATCGGACAGATCGGTTATGATAATCCCTTCCTGATCCCTTGTCTCCTTTCCCGGTGTGAAAAGACGTAGATCTTTTTCAAACAGGTTATAAACCCCCTTGAATCGTTTGCCCATACCGATCGGCCATGAAAGGGGGGCACATTCTATCTGTAGTTTGTCCTCAATCTCCGAAAGGATATCCAGGGGCAACATCCCTTCCCTGTCAAGTTTGTTTATAAATGTTATAATAGGAGTATTGCGCATCCGACAGACTTCCATCAATTTTTCAGTCTGAGGTTCAACTCCTTTGGCGCTGTCAATTACCATAAGTGCACTGTCAACAGCTGTAAGCACTCGATAGGTATCTTCTGAGAAATCCGCATGCCCCGGAGTATCGAGAAGGTTGACTTCATAATCATTATAATTAAACTTCATAACAGATGTTGTAACCGAAATACCGCGTTCTCTTTCAACAGCCATCCAGTCGCTTATAGCATGGCGGGAAGCTTTTCGTGCCTTTACAGCACCGGCCTGTTGAATAGCTCCTCCAAACAAAAGGAGTTTTTCCGTGAGAGTCGTTTTACCCGCATCAGGGTGGCTGATAATTCCAAATGTTCGTCGCCGGGCGACCTCTTTTTTATGCTGCTTGCTCATTTTAATATATAACCTATTCTATTTACTAATAAATCATGAAGCCTATTATTAAAATTCCTGAATTCAAAATGAGGGGGCAAACTATCAATATAAAACGAGTTTGTAAAGAAAGAATTTATTCCGGGGTTGGTTTTATATTCCGCCTATTCATCCACTTTAATAAAATTAGTATCAAAAGAGCCCCCTGAAATTGTTATAATTGCAATGGTATGGGGGAAACCGTGTCGACACTGCCCGGCGCTTCCAGGATTCAAATATTGAACGCCATCACGTTTCTCTGAAAGAGGACGGTGTGTATGGCCGAATATGACAACATCGCAGTCAGAAGGAACATTTTCTATACCATGCTTGTATAGGTCATGAACCACAAATATAAAGAAATCACCGGCTTTAACCTTTTCCGACTCAAGGAAATCCCCAGTCTGATTGCCGTGGTCCATATTACCCCTGACAGCAACAACCGGAGCTATCGTCTTTAGTTTTTTTATTATACCGGAATCACAAATATCTCCGGCATGTACTATGAGATTAGCATCTTTTAATGCATCAACAACTCCCGGAAACAGTACTCCATGAGTATCCGAAAGTACACCTACGATAATTTTTTCTTCTATTTTATTAGTCATTTACACACTTAACAGCCTGCTTCATTAACTAAAATATTTAATAAGATTTGACAAACTCATGAAAAAAATAATTGATGGTTAAATAAAGATCTTCATATACAAGTAATAGTGTTTGGACAGGAGTGAAGGCATATATGAAATATGTCAAAATTCTGATCAACAGCTATAACACAATAGAGGGAGACTTTTTACAACACCATCATTCTTCCATAGTATCTTCTATCTGCTCGGCATTTTGATCATGCATATCCTGAACAGACCGCGCTTTGTTAAGAGGATCATTTATTTTATCAAGAGCATCGGCGGCAACCTGATCTGTCATTTTTTCTATCGCACCTTTTTCCTTTTTGACTTCCTCTTCCTTCTTGGAACAACTTAAAAAAAGTATACAAAAAAAAGACAATCCTATTACCATATATATAAAAGCTTTTTTCACAAGTCCCCCCCATCCCGGACAAAACCGGATCATTTACATTGCTCAGAAAAAACCATTTATCCCAAATAACAAAGAATTCTGACCGGATTCAAGAAGTATCAAATTTCACAAATTAAAATGTAATAGTTGATGTACTCCTAAAAAGCCTGTCCAAAAAAACAAAAATCGGGATAAATCTTTTCCCACAGCCTGTTAAATTATCAAACGACGAATTATTCATTTTTTTTGATGAAATATAATATTAATGAATAATATCTGCAACATTAAACAATTATTTTCAACTGTTTCATCATATTATGAAATCGCCTTTATCATGAACACACAAACAATGGTCTTATAAAAATATTTTTCCCCGCCAGAATGATTTCCTCTATAAAGAATCATTACACATCATTCAGGTGTTTTTACATTTAAATTAAAATATGTTTCATAAACTATAAAAAGCTGATTTCTGCTACTTTAAGCACATATCTGTAAAAACGACATGTAAATCGCATTTCACATTAGAATAAGTTATTAACAGGTATAACATATATTTATGTTAAGGCATCCATCAAATGCGTTATCTTGTGGGAAAGATTTTAACATTGTCATGATTATACTTTTTACAGAAACATCATATAAATCTATTGACAAAATCAATATAAACTTTATATTTACTTAACAATAAAGTGTGTAGTCCACTACACGCAATCTGGTTAGAAGATTAAATTTACTGATTTGAGAAAGGTATCAACATTATTAAAATAAATGAGAATGTCGCAAGGCCATTTATAAAAGCTTTGTGTAAAAAGTCCTTTTCACAAGTCTTTATTAAGCATACATAAGCCTTGACTATTAATAATAATGACTATAAATTTTATAATCGAAATACTTATTAGATGTATTTAATTGTCTTTATGAAAGATACTTTATAATTTTAAATTATTTAGGAGAAAGATATGTACGAGAACCTTTTCAGCCCCATCACAATCAACAAATGTGAAATCAGAAACAGAACAGCCTACCCCGCAATCGGCCTGCTTTACTCCGATGACAGTTTGCTGAATGACAGATACAACAATTTCTGGGAAACAATTGCCAAAGGCGGTGTCGGCATATTAACAGTCGGTCCTCTTGGTGTTGACTTTCTTGGCTCAGGAAATACAGGGCTTACATTAAGACGTGACGATGTAATTCCTTCATACCAGAAACTAAACCGGTTGATTCATGATGCAGGTGCAAAGTCGTGGGTTCAGCTAATGCATGTAGGAGGTTATGCGCATCCATTCATGATTGATGGTCAACAGCCGATAGCCCCCTCGTCAATATATTCAAGTTATTCACATACTACTCCTCGTGAAATGACCATAGATGAAATTAAAGAGGTCCAAAAATCTTTTGTTGAAGCAGCGGTCCGTGCCAAAAAATCAGATTTTGACGGCGTTGAACTCATAGGTTCTGCAGGATACCTTCTCACACAATTTCTTTCACCTTTAAAGAACAATAGAACAGATGAATACGGCGGAAGCTTTGAGAACAGAACAAGGTTCCCCAGAGAAATTATAGAGATGGTTCGTGAAGCTGTTGGCCCTGACTATGCTATAACAATACGCATGGCAGGAAGCGACTTTGTTGTTGGAAGCAATACAGACCATGATACTCCGGAGTTTGCAAAAGTATATGAAAAGGCCGGTATCGATGCAATAAATGTAACAGGTGGATGGCATGAGTCGAAGATCCCTCAAATACCCATGGATCTTCCCAGAAGCGGATATGCGTTTTTAGCCGGAAACATAAAAAAAGCTGTTTCAATTCCTGTTATGGCTTCAAACCGTATAACAACTCCGGATGAAGCGGAAAAAATTATTAGAGACGGTCATGCCGATATGGTAAACCTTGGACGTGTTCTCATCGCAGACCCGGAATGGCCGAACAAGGCAAAGGCGGGGCATCCGGAAGAAATCCGACCTTGTATTGCATGTTCCCAGGGATGCATGGACATGGTTATGAGCCAAAAACCGGTCTTTTGTATTGCAAATGCATGCGCAGGAATGGAAGGCGATAGAAAAATAGTCCAAACAAAATCGTCCAAAAAAGTAATGGTAATAGGTGCAGGGCCAGGGGGGCTTGAGGCGGCTATTGTTGCTAAAGAGGCTGGACATAATGTTGAGCTGTACGAAAAAGCCGACGATATCGGAGGTCAAATCTGGATTGCGGCAAAACCACCACATAAGAGTGAGCTCCTTGAGTTTATTCGGTACTACAGGGCAATGCTAATTAAATATGACATACCGCTTCACCTGAATACCGAGGTTGATGTTGACCTTATTAAAAAAATTAATCCCGACCACATTATTATCGGTGAAGGTGCTGTACCCATTGTACCACCGATAAATGGCGCGGATGATCCGAGTGTGATGGATTCCTGGGATGTGTTAAAGAATGATCCCGGCCTTGGTAAAAATGTTGCTGTTATAGGAGGGGGAGCCGTAGGTCTTGAAACGGCAATGTTTGTTTCATTAAAAGGCACAATTTCTCCAGATGTCCTTCATTTCCTTTTTAGCTATGATGCCGTTAGCATAGAAAGACTTAAAGAACTTGTTTTCAATGGTAGTTCAAATGTTACGGTTTTTGAAATGCTTCCAAAAGCAGGCCAGGGTGTCGGCCGGTCAACAAAATGGATACTTATGGGAAATATTAAAAAACACGGAATTACACTTCATACCAATGCAAAGGTTACATCAATCAAGGATGGCCTGATTACCTTTGAGAAAGATGACAAAGAAGAGCAAATGCAGTTTGATAATGTAATAATGGCGGCAGGTTCCAAATCTGTTACAAAGCTGTCTGATGAAGTGAAAAATCTCGGTATACCTTTTGATAGGGTTGGTGACTGTGTAAACCCGGAAAAGCTGGATAATGCAATTCACGGAGGTTTTCTTGCTGCAGTGAAAATATAGGCTCATTTACATTTAACAGCCTGTAATTTAAATATATTTAACTCATAATTCAAGCCCGGTCTTTTTCGTATATTTCGAAATTGCACCGGGCTTTTCTTTTTTTATAGTTGCCAAAAACCACCAAGTATGAATATTTTAGTATTTACTTTTAAACAGTATTTCTTGAAAAAAATTATGATTTAAACTTTGATGAACTCGTAATAAGTATAACCGATGGCTAAGTAAGAATCTTCATACCCGAGGCATATTGATTGGCAAGGTGCGAAAACATACAGTTAGTATGTAGAGCACCTGACCAAAAGCTATAACACAGTAGATGGAGACTTTTTTCAACGCCATCAAATTTTCATACGGCAGGATTCTTAAGGGGGGTGTTATTATGGGTCAAACTTATGACGCAATTATTATAGGCGCTGGTATGGGCGGCCTTATGTGCGGTAATTTTCTTGCAAGAAAAGGCTGGAATGTAATTATTCTTGAGCACAACCATCAGCCCGGCGGATTAATGACAGGTATTAAACGAAAAGGTTTTTACTTCGACACCGGCGACCAGTCGATGGAAGACTCAGGTATAATATTTCCTCTGCTAAAACTTCTTGACCTCTATGATGAGAATGAATGGGACAACTGTACCGTTCGCTACATTATAAAAGACAGGCTTGATTATGTATTGGATAACTATGAGAATATGGCGGAAAAATTCTGCGAAGCCTTTCCAAAAGATAAAAAAGGTATCACAAACCATTTCAAAAAAATATCTGATTTCAGTGACCTGTTAAATGAAATTAGGCTCAAAGCCCTTATGCCGAACACATCGGAAGGTATTAAAAGAATAGTAAATTTTATCAGATTTATGGCGCTTAATATAAAAAATTTTAAGAAAGCAAAAGAGCTGTTTGCCGGCAAGTTCGACGATATGATAAAAAAAGATATTTCTGATCCTGAGGCTGTTGAATTCCTTGTTTCTATGGGATACCCGGAACAGAGTATGTTTATGGGAGTAGGTGCATTGAACTGCCATGTTAACGATTACTGGTATCCAAAAAACGGCATCCAGGGAATAATAAACAAGCTGGCTGATAATTTCAAAGCATTGGGTGGTGAGATCAAATACAAGACTCTTGTTGATGAAATTCTGCTTGATGGAAAACGGGTAAAAGGTGTTAAAACTAATAATGGGGATGAATTTACATCAAAAAAGGTTGTAAGCTGTGGTGATATGGTCAGATTGTTTACCGAGATGCTGCCCCAAAATATCGCCAAACCCGAATACATAAAAAAGATTACTGAAGCGCCTGTTACAGAACCGTTTGCAAGTGTATATATCGGTCTTGACATTCCCCAGGAGGATCTAACAAAAATACTAAAAGCTCACCACACATTCTATTTCACTCAATTACACAGAAATGATATTTCTAAAGTTGATGATCCGGATCTTCACAGCAGGGGATGGATTGAAATTAATGCTCCCGGAGTGAGTTGCCCGGAGCTGATGCCCGAAGGCAAGTCAGCAATAACCGTCCAGATATTAACCAACTACAAATGGATGGACAATTGGGGAACAGGGGGTGATGATACTGCTCGGCCTGAAAAATATAGAGAACTTAAAAACAAAGTGGCAGATGATGTTCTTGATATGGTCGAGAATGTAATTCCCGATATCAGGGAAAAAATCGAATTTCTTGATGTCAGTACCCCTCTGTCAACAATCAGGTTCACTTTAAACAAGGACGGTGCTTCATGCGCATTTACAGTTGATCCTGATAAGTCTCCATTTGCGGAAGGGCCTTATCCATTCAGAACACCTGTAAGGGGTTTGTATCAGGCAGGGCACTGGACATACTGGCCGGGAGGTGTAATTGGTGCAGCCATGTCAGGCAAAATGGTTGCCTCAAAAATGATTTCGGGTAGGTTTTCTGATTTGACTGATAGAATATATCAGATATTTCATTAGTAATTATTATTTTAATACCCCGTTAAAAATCACATCATATAACTCATCGGCAAGAAGATCTGTATTAATCTCACTTCCCCGAAGAATACCAGGCAGACACAGGTTCTCTATACCCCCAAGAAGTATGTTTCTTATTCGTGAAGCTGAAAGATCCTCACGTATTTGGCCCTCCTCAACACCTTCAATAATAATATCCAAAACCAGTTTGTTATATATTTTTGTCAACTCATAATGTTCGGTTTCAAAATACTCTGGAAAATTCCTTACTTCCAGGAGAAGTATTTTAGCAAAAACGCGATTATTATCATGCTGATTGATATGACTCCAAATAAGCTTTCGAATTTTGTTGGATGCACCCTTAATTCCCTTCAAATCAGCAACAATCTTTACTAAAAACTCTTGAAAAAACTCAGTAAGCACATGATATAAAAGGCCTCTTTTGCTCTTGAAATATCTAAATATCAATGCTTCATTTACACCGGCATTTTTTGCAATCTCTGCTGTTGTGATTGAGTCAAACTTTTTTTCTTCAAGAAGCTTTCGAAACTCTTTATCAATTTTTATACGACTTTCAGGGTATGGCTTATTTTTTTTAATAAGGGAATTAGGTTTCTCTTCGTCTTTTCTCATATTTTTTTGCCTTTTAGTATTAAACCGCGTTTATCCGGTAAAACAGAAAGTGCCGCTTACTTTTTTTTACAAATCACTTGACTTTACTAAAAACACAGTGTAAGTAACACATACATTATATATTAAATTTGTCAATATTTATATAATATATAATAATATAAATTATATTACAAATACATGTTCCTGTTTACTTGAAGGGGCCGATTAAGCCGGTTTTTTTAAATCGGCATTATTTAATTTAATATTAGCTGTATATTTATCCGGTTGTGTTTAAAACCAGTTCATAATAATATATATTAATTCGACCTTAAACATCTTTAACAGAAAAAAACATAAACTGGGAAAAATAATTATCAGGAGGGCAATATAATGTCAAAGGTAGTAGTAAAAAACTCGGACTTCGATAATTTACCAGAAGCTATATCCGGTATTTTCGAAGAGTTAAATATCGATTTAAAGGGCAAAAGCGTTTTGATCAAACCTAATTTTGCAGCTTCTGTAGGACCTGTAAAATCAGCTATTACAGACCCAAGGGTTGTAAAAGCCGTACTTGATGAATGTCTGAAACAGACAGATAATGTTGTGATCGGTGAAAACCCGGGTAATATGGACACAGGAGCGATGCACTGCATTGAGGCATCAGGAATGCTTGAACTTGCAAGCGATTATTATGAAAATATCAGTAAAGAAGCTGAATTTGTTGATATCGGATCAAAAATTATTCCAAACGCATTCCTTTCAAAGAAGATCTCTTCGGTTGACTATGTAATCAACATTCCTAAAATGAAAACGCATGTCCTTACCGGAGTTTCATGTTGTGTTAAAAACCTCTTCGGTTATGTCGTCGGCGCAATTAAATCAAGATACCATCTTGAATCAAAAAGCGCTAAAGGTCTTACCCAGTTTTTTATAGACCTGTATAAATATAAGACACCTTATCTCAACATTATTGATGCCATATATGCAATGGAGGGCGGTGGACCTACACACGGTGACACACGTCATGTTGGTAAAATCATCGGCTGCACAAACGGTGTGGAGGGTGATGCTGTAATAACCAAAATGATGGATTGGGAGCCCCGCCATATACATGGACTTGTAATGGCCCACGACCAGGGGCTTGGTGAAATAGACATTGATAAAATTGATGTTGTAGGAGATTTTGAAGTTCTACCTGAATTTAAAAGGCCTCCAACATTTGATAAAATTCACACTGAATTTAATCCATATGAAGAAATCACAAAGATTACACCTACAATTGATGAATCCAAATGCACCGTATGTCAGCTCTGCGCAGAAGAATCCTGTCCTGCCGATGCTATCGATTTTGAACCTGGATATGCTAACATTAATACTGACAAATGTATCTCCTGTTATTGTTGTGTGGAATTCTGTCCTGAAGCAGCTTTATCTGTTGAATACCAAAAGGATTTCTACGAAATTGCATAAACCGGTTTCTCTGCAAGTTGGTTTATATCAAGGAGGTAAGTAATGAAAACAAGTAAGGCGAATGTTCTTATTATCGGTTCAGGGGTCGGCGGAATCTGCTCTGCAGCGCGCCTTATAAAAAAAGGGCTCAAGGTTACTATTGTTGAACAGCTTCCGTATCTTGGAGGACGTTGTTCAACCCGTGAATATAAAGGTCATAAAACTACAACAGGCGGTATTATTCTCCCTCTTGGAGGGGGCAGCACGTTCCAGGAAGCCTTTGACATGCTTGGAGCAGAATTTAATATGAGGCCTATTGGCGGGAAGGACAAAGGAGGAACTCTTTACAGACTTCCGGACAGAACTTATGAGATGACACCAAAGAACGGATTGAGAGGATTGTTACAGTTCTGCCTCAATGATGATGAAGCAGGAAATGAACTATACAGCCATTTCAAACGAGCCCTTCACTGGTCCGAGCCTCTATATAATATAACTTTTTCAGAATGGCTTTCTCAATATTCCCATAATACGGATCTTCATGAAATTTTTCAGGGACATGTCGGCGGATTTGTTGGTGTAAATATAGATGAATGCCCTGCCGGTGAATTCTTCCGTAACCTCAAATTGTCTGCCAGAACTTACGGATTTGGTACGGCGGTTAACGGGAATATTGACCTGATGAATTCTCTTGCCGCAGCGATAAAAAACAAAGGCGGAAGAATCAGCACGGAAACTTCCTGCAAGCAGATTTTAGTGGAAAACGGCATTGTTAAAGGTGCAATTGTTGAAAAAGATGGAGAAGAAGAAACTATTAATGCCGATTTTGTAATCAGCAATGCAGGGCCGGACTTGACTGTTGAACTTGCGGGAACAGAAAATTTTGAAAAAAGCTATATGACTCTTCTTACCGAACACAATTTTAAAACACCGGTTGTACATATATCAATGAGCACTGATGAGCCTATCGAAGATTTTCCAGGTATAGTCACTTTTGGTCACACAAGAAGACTGGTATTCCTTGAAACACCTTCGGTTACCTGCCCTGAACTTGTACCTGAAGGAAAACATATTACAACAACATATAGTGTCCCAAAACTTTCTGCCGGTCCTCTTAAACTTCCGGAAACAATTGAAATGGTAATGCTGGATCTGCGGGATTTTTACCCGAATTTCCAGGAAGCGGAGCTTTTCCACATTGCTACTCATCACAGTGGCTGGCCCGCCATGCGCAGGTGGCCGGGCTACCCGATGCCCACAAGAACTCCGGTTGTAAACCTTTATAATGTCGGGGACGGATGCCAGCCCCTTGGGTATGTCGGAATTGAGGCCTGTGCTATAACTGCCAGGGATGTTTCTAATGAAATAGCTCCGGATTAATTCCGGTAATCCTAAAAACAAACAATTTGAGGCAAAGTTGGTATCAGTAATTGAATCTTCAAAATATTATTTTACAGGCTTTGTCCTGTTTCATGCCCAAAAGAGTCAATTGAAGCGAAAAGCATTGCAGTTGTTATTGAGGATACTCGTTCTTACTGTTTTGATTACACATCCAACTGCCCTGTTGATACTATCGAGGAGGCAATATAATGAAGGAAAGTAAAACTGATGTTTTAATTATAGGAGCAGGGGTCGGTGGCCTTTGTGCTGCAGCAAAGCTCATAACAAAAGGTATTAAGGTCATAGTTGCTGAAAGTCTTCCTTATGTCGGAGGCCGGTTTTCATCAAGAGATTGCAACGGTTTTCAGGTAACCACAGGGGCTATTATGGTTCCTTACGGTGAAACCAGTATATTTAATGAATCGTTTGATGACGTCGGTGTAAAGATGCGGGTTCGTGAAGCAAAAGGAGGTTTTCAGTACAAGCTTCAAAAGGGTACTTATACTGTTCCTGATAAGGGTGGTCTTTTCGGTATGATAAATTTCGCACTGGAAGATGAAGAAAAAGCAAAGGAAATTGCAAACCTTTTCAAACATGCAATGACCTGGATGATGCCGTCCGACGCAATTTCCTTTAAGGAATGGCTCATGCAATACACAGACAATCAGGACCTGCACGACCTGTTTCAGGGATATATAGGCGCATTTATCGGTGTCAACGCATATGAATGCCCTACAGCCGAACTTTTTCGTTTTCTAAGAGACGGCATGACAAGATTTAAATTTGGTGTCTCAATACATGGTAATGCCGACCTTATGGATTCTCTTGCAGAAGGTGTTACTAATAAAGGTGTCAGGTTAAGTACTGAAACCTACTGCAAAAAAATAATCGTGGAAAACTACAGGGCCATAGGTGCGATCATAGAGAAAAACGGTGTAGAAGAAACCGTATATGCAGATCATATCATAAGTAATGTCGGGCCCAACATGACTGTCGAACTTTCAGGAGAGGAACACTTCGAACGAAGCTATATGACCTTGTTAAAAGAACGGCAGTCGGTTACCCCGGTTATACATCTTGCAATTTGTGCAAGGGAACCATTACACGATTTCCCCGGAATTATCTGCACAGGAGGAACAAGGCGTCTTGTTTTTATGGAAAGTCCCACAATGACATGTCCTGAACTGGCTCCTGAAGGATGGCACCTTTCAAACACATTCAGTGTACCGGCAAACACTACAGGTCCTTTAAGACTTGAAGAGACAATTGAATTTGTTAAACAGGATATTCTTGACTTCTTCCCAAAATTTAAAGAAGCGGAAGTACTTCTTCAGGCCACTCACCACAGGGAATGGCCTGCAATGCGTAGATGGCCTGGTTTTCCCATGCCGACAAAAACACCGGTCGAAAACCTGTATAATGTAGGCGACGGCTGTATGCCCCGGGGTTTTGTGGGGATTGAAGCTGCTGCAATGTCAAGCAAAGATGTTGTGGAAGATATATTAATCCGAGGATAAGCTTTTCTATTGGAAACAACCGTTGTCTGAAGGCTCATTGTCTTCAGGCAACGATTCTCTTAACTTCATACTATTAGTTCGAAGTTCCGTGTTAAACCGATTCCGGTTATAAATGTAGTTTTCGTAATTCTTTCTTTAGTAATTTGCCACTTGGATTTTTTGGTATTTCATCCATAAAAATAATTTTCTTTGGTACTTTATAAGCAGCCATATTTTGTTTCGCCCAGCTTATAATCTCCTTTTCCTCAGCTTCCGTATCGGGCTTCAATGTAATAACTGCAGTAATCGCTTCTCCCCAGACATCATCAGGCAGACCTATGACCGCTACTTCTAATATTTTTGGATGTTCAAATAATGTTGCTTCCACATCGGCAGATGCAACGTTTTCACCACCTGTTTTAATCATATCTTTTAACCGGTCAATAAAATACAAATAACCCTTTTCATCAAATTTTCCCAGATCACCCGTGTGATGCCAGCCGCCCCTCAGGGTTTGCGATGTTTTTTCATCTTCTTTGAAATAACCGGTCATAACCGACTTGCCCCTCAAGACAATTTCTCCTACTTCACCCGACGGAAGCTCTTTGTCATCCATATCGAAAATTTTTATCTCAATTCCTGTCATAGGTTTGCCAACAGATTCGGGGTTATTTTCAAACTCCTTACCTATATTCATAGCTCCCATAGCATTTACTTCCGTCTGCCCCCATCCGTGAGTATAGATAATACCCGGTGAAATCTTTTTCCACATTTTAAGAAGGGCTGGTGGTACAAGAGCACCCCAGACCGCGCAAACCCGGAGAGAGGTCAGATCATAGTTTTCAAAACCGGGCACATTCGGAAGGTTCATATATACGGTTGTGGGCCATGACCAGTGGGTGATTCTCTCTTCATCTGTTAATTCGAGAACCTCTTTCATATCAGGTATATATTCAAGTACTAAAAGATTGCCCATGGCAATTTGTGCAAAAGAAAGGTAGGTTGCTGCTATATGAAAAAGCGGGGCCCCAAGAAGCATAATATCTCCCGGCACTATCTGCAAATCAAGAGGGGCTGCAGCATAGGTAGAAAAATATCCCCCGTGTGAAAGAATAACACCTTTTGGAGCAGCTTCAGTTCCTGATGTATATAAAAGAATAGCCGGGTCACCGTCATATAATATCGCCTCAGGTTCATCATCAGGATTTTCTTCAGAGCATAAATCCGTAAAGTTTAACCAGTTACCTGGAACATCAATATCTGACAGTTTTATATATCCGAAATTCTTTACACCTTTAAGGTCATCTTTAATTTTCATAACCTCGGGCACCAGAATATCTTCAACAAGAAAAAATACAGATTCGGAATGTATTACAATATCTTTTATTTCCCTATCTTTTAGCATCCAGTTAATAGGTGTCATTACCGCACCAATTTTGAGGAGTGCCCATGAATAGAAAAGATAGTAATCACAATTATGAGAAAGGATTGCGGCCTTGTCTCCCTTTTTGATTCCAAGTGAAGACAACCCGTAGGCGCATCGATTCACAATATTATTGAATTCTCTGTATGTGTAATTTTTATCCCTGAACCTGAGAATTCTATTGTTTGGATTCCTTGCTGTAGACTTTACAAGTAAGTCACCCACAACACTTCTTCTAAGTATATTTTGTCCAAGAGTTGCCACCATAGTCCCCCCATTTTATCCGCTTTCAGGTTACTAAAATCGAAACTTCAGCAAAAGGCATAATGACTGATCAGGGTTAGCGGTATTTACTGCACAATCAATACTGTTTACGCAATTCCTTTTTTAGTATTTTCCCGCTTGGGTTTTTTGGTATATCATCCATAAAAATAATTTTCTTTGGTACTTTATAGGCAGCCATATTTTGTTTAGCCCAGGTTATAATCTCCTTTTCACCAGCTTCCGCATCTGGTTTCAATGTAATATATGCAGTAATCGCTTCACCCCATGTATCATCAGGTAAACCAATGACCGCTACCTCCAATATTTTAGGATGTTCAAAAAGTGTCGCTTCAACATCTGCAGATGCAACATTTTCACCACCTGTCTTAATCATATCCTTTAACCGGTCAACGAAATAAAGATAGCCGTCTTCATCATATTTCCCCAGGTCACCTGTATGATGCCAGCCGCCCCTTAAGGTTTGTGAAGTTTTTTCCTTTTCCTTGTAGTAGCCGGTCATAACCGCTTTGCTCCTCAAGACAATTTCTCCTACTTCACCTACCGGCAGCTCATTGTCATCCGGGCCAAAAATTTTTAACTCCACTCCTGTCATAGGCTTACCGACAGATTCAGGATTCTTTTCAAACTCCTTACCTATATTCATTGTTCCCATTGCATTTACTTCTGTCTGGCCCCATCCGTGAAGATAAGTAATACCAGGGGAAATCTTTTTCCACATCTTCAGAAGGGCCGGAGGAACAAGAGCCCCCCAGACTGCACAAACCTTAAGAGAGGTCAGGTCATAGTTTTCAAAACCGGGCACATTCGGAAGGTTCATATATACGGTTGTAGGCCATGACCAGTGGGTGATCCTTTCTTCATGTGTTAATTCCAGCACCTCTTTCATATCAGGAATATATTCAAGTACCAGAAGATTCCCCATGGCAAATTGTGCAAAAGAAAGATAGGTTGCGGCTATATGAAAAAGCGGGGCCCCAAGAAGCATAATATCTCCCGGCGTTATCTTCAATTCAAGAGGGGCTGCGGCATAGGTAGAAAAATACCCCCCGTGTGAAAGAATAACCCCTTTTGGAGCAGCTTCAGTTCCTGATGTATATAAAAGAATAGCAGGATCACTGTCATCTAATATCAACTCCGGTTCTTCCGCAGGATATTTTTCAGAGCATAAATCCGCAAAATTTAACCAGTCCTCGGGAACATCAGCATCTGACAGCTTTATATATCCGAAATTCTTTACATCTTTAAGATCATCTTTAATTTTCATGACCTCTGGTATGAGAATATCTTCAACAAGAAAAAAAACAGATTCGGAATGTACTACAATATCTTTTATTTCCCTATCTTTAAGCATCCAGTTAATAGGTGTCATTACTGCACCAATTTTGAGGAGAGCCCATGAGTAGAAGAGATAATAATCACAATTATGAGAAAGGATAGCGGCCTTATCTCCCTTTTTGATTCCAAGTGAAGACAACCCGGAAGCACATCGATTCACTATATTATTGAATTCTCTGTATGTGTAATTTTTATCCCTGAACCTCAGAATTCTATTGTTTGGGTTCCTTTCCACAGACTTTACAAGTAAATCACCTACAACACTTCTTCGTAGTAAATTTTGTTCAAGAGTTGCCGCCATAATCCCCCCATTCTAATATTTGGTAAATCTATATAAAAAGACACAACCTTATAATCTGTCTAATTTCCAACCTTCTACTGCCGTGTTTATTTCTATTAAATATTATCAATACCTGAAAGTTCAGCTGTGTTTTCTTGTAGTGTATGAACGACTATTTTTTTCTGTTGAACATCGTATTATAAATATTCTTAAATGACATGAAAAACAATAAATTATATTGAACAGAAATAAGTGTTATTAAATTCATGAATAAAATCTATGATTTAATATGATAGATAGAACCTATGGTAAGATTTTAATGGTTCTTGATTTAAAATTTTTACTTTTATTACTAAAAAAGGCTCACCGGAGATTTCCCGGCAAGCCCTTTTTAAATTTACCCGATATTCAGCTATAAACCGTATATCGTTTATTTATATTTATTATGCAGCCTGCTCTCCAAACCCCTGTCCCATGTTTAATACAAAGTTAGGTTTAAGAATTGAAGACAGTGCAGGAATGAATACCAATGCTCCGATCATGTTAAATGTCATGAGAAGCAGAATCAACAGTCCCATTTCAGCCTGGAATTTAAGGGTTGAAAAGAGCCAGAACATTGTTCCGGTAGCTGTTGTCAACGCAGTAAAAATAATAATTTTACCGGTTGTTGCAAGAGCAATAAGTTTTGCTTTTTCAAAATCTTCAGTTAAAGCACATTCCTCTTTCAAACGACTGAGCAGGTAAATACCATAGTCAATACCAACACCTACTCCAATAGCCGCAACCGGGAGTGAGTCGATATTCAGGTCGATATGCAGATACATCATAACCAGCTCACAAAGCACCTGAGATGCATAAAGAGGCAGGATAAGGATAAGTGCAGCTTTAAATGAACGATATGTAATTAGACACAACAAGAAAGTTACAGAAAAGATTACTATAAGAATTGCCCAGTATGACCATTCAACCTCTTCATTTACAGCCGCCATTATGCCGAGTATACCACCTGCAAGTTTAATTCTAACCTTTGAATCAGGATCAGAGTTAATCGGTTTAGCAAAATCTTTGACGTCTTGTATAGCATCTTTAATAATTTTGTGATTATAATTTCTCAAGAATGCGGTAACATTTGAATTCTGATAATTTGGAAGACTGACAAACCTGTCAAACTCTCCCGGAGACATTCCCGAAGAAAGAAGGAAGAACATCTGACCGATCATCCGCTTCTTGCTTGGAATAGTACCCCATTTGGGACACCCGTCATGATACATCATGTTTATTCCCCGGACAGTGTCGGTCATGCTCAAAGTACCCCCGACGGTATCAATTTTTTCCGTCATGAATGTACCGAGTTTTTCCATTACCTGCAGAACACTCTGGGTTTTTATTGCAGCTTTCTCTTTTCCTTCAACAATAATTATAAGACGGGACTCGCCTACAAAGTCTCTGTTAAGGATTCTGCTTCCCTCGTTAAAAGGATGATCAGGATATAATATTGCACCTCCCGCACTTGAGTCACCGATTTTAAGATGTGTTCCGGTAAAAATACCTCCGGGAATAACCAGTATGAGAATAAATGCAAATACTAACCATTTAAAACCCGGGCCGGATGCTCTTTGAATGATCCCGGTAAACTGTTCATATACTTTCTGCAATAATGCACCCATGCCGGATTTTTGGTCATCACTTGAATCAAGATCACCAAGATTTGGCTGGGGCAGAAATGGTATGAGAATCGGATTTAATATGGAAACCGAAACAAAAATACTTATGATCCAGAATGACGAGACATAAGCAAGTTTCTGCATAAGTGGAATTGTGGCGATGCAGATTGTAAGAACACCCAGACCGTCGGTTATAATTGCCAGCATTGCAGGAGGATAAAGCGAAGAGTATGCCTTTACTATAGACTCTTTCATTTGACCGCCGGAAACCATATATTCCTGATTATAACGTTCCAGACACTGGCAGGAATGTGAAAGCGCCCTTGCAGATAGTAATACAGGTACAACCAGGAGAAGCGGATCAACATTAAATCCCATTACTGCTGCAAAACCAAGTCCCCATATGGCGCTGAGGGTTCCTGAAATAACAGGAATCAATATGCCGCGTATAGTTCTGAAATAAACTATCAACAACAAAACCATGGCGCTGAGGGTTGAAAGAAGAACTATCATTATCTCCATTTTATAAAAGTCAAGCCATGCATACAGCATGGGATAACCGGTAACAATGGTTTCATGAGTATCATCATTAACCGAATCACAAAGTTCATTGACCATTCTGAAAAGTCTTCCGAAATTAAGACCTTCTTCCCAGAAACCTGCATTAACAACTGCAGATTTATCATCTAAAGAAATTAGGATACCTTTAACAGCGGCAGCTTTGTATGCTGAGTCCTTAAAAGTCTGGCAGAGTTCCGGAGTTTTGGGATACCCGACAGACGGCCAGGCAAGAGGAAACACGCCTATACCACTCGGATTTAACCGGATTTGCTTTGTTTTTGGATGAGTTGCGGAGACAACCTGAAGGGGGTTAATCCCCGGAACCATTAATACACCACGTGTCAGGGTATCCAGCTTTTTTAATGTATCAGTATGGTATACATCCTTTCCATCGGTTCTTCTCAAAATGATAGTAAGAACATTTGCAGAACCAAACATCTTTCTATATTCTTTATAAAGCTTTATATATTCATGTTTTGGAGGGTAAAGTTCGAAAAAGTTTGTTACGATTTGCAGCCTGGTGCTTATGGCATATATCGAAAGTGCCGTAATAACTGCGAGAATAAGCATAATCAAGTTTTTAAATTTTAGCTGATTCTCAACAAGAGAAATCCAAAATTTGTGGACCGGTGCCTTTGTTTCCATCCTTATATATCCTTTCTATTAATAATCGTTTATGTTTCAATAATTAATATAAGCAAATAATAGTTATTATTACTTTTTCTGAATAATTTCAAAGTTATCAAAGAAAAGTATAGAACCTCTCGTTCCTGCAACTATATAACTGTTATCTTCAAGACTTGACAGGCATTGAAACCAGGCAGCCCTTAAATATGGAGGAGGTGGAAGTTTTGTCCATTTGTCACCGTTCTCTTCAATTTTGTAAAATCCCCCGTTATTCCCTACGGCAAAACCTATACCATTATCGTTTAGTTTAAGATTAAATACGGAGTCCTCTGAAACAGTTTGTTTGGTCCATGTTTTTCCTGAATCATGGGTTACAAAAACCATCCCCTGAAGACCTCCACAGATACCATGTTGTCCGTCACTGGTAAATGATATTGCAAACATTGTCGGTCCGTAAAAATCATCTTCAAGCACAATTCGATCCCAGCTCTTACCACCATCAATAGAGTGATAAAGCTTTCCCAGTTCCCCGGCAATCCATAGCTCCTTTTCGGAAATGTACTTCACATCATATAAAACCACATCCTCTGTAAGTGAAATATCAACCCAGGTTTTACCACCATCTTTTGTACTTATTATTTTTCCCCAGTCACCAACAACAATACCATTGTTTCTGTCAATAAAGGCAACCTTCATCCAGGATTTATTCTCGGGTGCTGTTTGAGTTGTCCAGTTTTCCCCGCCATTATCGGTAGTTAATATCATTCCATCCTGTCCAACTGCCCAGCCCTTCTTTTTGTCCACAAAAGACATGCTGAAGATAGAATCATATGTATTTGTTTCCTGTTTTTCCCAGGTCAATCCTCCATTTATTGTATGGAAAAGATTCCCGCCTATTCCACAAACCCACCCGTAACTTGCATCGACAAATTCAGTATGATAAACGCTCTTACGCATTAAACGATAAGTGATCTCATCAGCGTCGGCGTTACCAATTACCGGATTGCTTTGCGGTATTAAAAAAAATGCAGCAATTAATAACAATAAATAAACTAATCTTTTAAACATTTATTCCTCCTTCAGTATTCAAAGAAACAAAAAGAAAAAACAGAAACGGCTTTAATATTAAATAAAATTCCAAAATCTTAGTCTTTACTTTTCAACGTTTTTGCCTCTTGAACAGTCCATAAAACCGGTCAAAAAGCTATGATTTTTGCTTTTCTTTAGAAGAATTTAAAATGGTCTTGGCCAAAAAAGCAGTTGAGTAACTAATAAAAAGAAAACAAGAACACTAAAATTCAAGGCTTAATAATAAAACTCTATAATTTAAAGCCCTTATGCCTAAAACAGGTGGGTCAAAAACCCAATTTATATCTCCCGCATATTAACAAAAACCTTTACGCTGTCAAGGGAAATATTAACATTTATGAATATAATTAAATCTAATTGTTCCGGAAAAAGTATCCGGTATTGTAATAATTAGGTTTAATCATAAATCCAAAATACTACATGTATGCCATCAGACCTGACTGTACACTATAAATTGTATATAATGATCCGTGAAGAGCTTACGCAACCATCATTTATAATTTTTTATGCATCCTTACAATTTTAAAAAAAATATAAGCAACAGAGTTCTTTATGGAACATTTTTCAAGACTACAGATCAGGTTTTAAATACTTCTGATTTTACCCATTTAAACAGCTATCTGCCTTTATATTCCGGTTCACGCTTTTCTTTAAAAGCTTTAGGACCTTCCTGTGCATCTTCAGTCATAAAAACCGGAGTGGCAAGCGCTTTTTCCTTTTCCAGACCCTCGGCAATAGTAAGCCCCGTGCATTGAATAACAGACTTTTTTATTGCAGTTACAGCAAGCGGGCCGTTTTTAGCTATTATGCCTGCAAACCTTTCAGCTTCCTCTAAAACATTTTCACGGGGAACCACACGATTAACAAAACCCAGTTGATATGCTTCCTCCGCATCAATCAATTCACCTGTCAACAAAATCTCCATTGCCCTTGCATATGGAATCTGACGGGGAAGCTTTACACTTGATCCACCCGCAGGAAAAATAGCCCATTTTGCCTCCTGAAGACCGAACTTTGCTCCTTCAGCAGCAATCCTTATATCTGTTGAATAAAGGATCTCCATTCCACCGGCAATTGCATGCCCTGTGACTGCTGCAATAACCGGTTTGTATAGCTCAAAGCTTTTTAATAGAGCAACATCTGCAGCATCAGGGTTTGCCAGGAATCTCTTTTCATAATCGTTTCTTGGTGCAATGGCACCGGTTATGATGGGTATTAATGATCCGAGATCTGCACCGGCACAAAAAGACTTGTCCCCGGCACCTGTTAATATTGCACAACGAAGACTATCATCATCACGATACTCTTCCCATGCATCGCACAAAGCCATCATAAGTTCAGGATTAAGAGCATTATGGGCCTCAGGCCTGTTCAAAGTCAAATAAGCAATTCCATTTTTCTTTTCAAAAATAAGAGCCATACTTTAACCTCCAAATTAATTATATTATTATTATTTTCTTTACAGAAGCTTCATAATCAATTTCTGATAAGATACCGGCAACAGTCGTGTTATAATATCGAAAAAGTATGCATCACTTCCAATAAGAATTCTTTTCCTGTTTTTCATGATAACTTCCCCAAAAATAAACGCCTAAGACAGAAGTTTCCTCAGGTCTTTTCTTAATATTTTTCCCACTGTCGTTTTAGGTAGATCCGGCATGAATTCTATCTGTGTTGGAAGCTTGTATTTTGCTACCTTGTCAGCACAGAAATTTATCATTTCTTCTTCAGTTGCAGTTTCTCCCTCTTTTAGCGCAACAAACACCTTTATCTGCTCACCTCTTGTTGGATGCGGTATACCAACAGCACATGCCTCCTTAACTTTTGGATTCTCGAAAAACACTTCATCTATTTCTCGTGGAAAAACATTGTAGCCCCCTGAGATTATCATATCCTTCTTACGGTCAACAACATAGAAGTAGCCGTCCTCATCCATTTTCACGATATCTCCTGAATAAAACCATCCATCACGAAGTGCATTTTCCGTTTCACCGGGCATATTCAGATAGCCTTTCATCACCTGCGGCCCTTTAATAACAAGTTCACCCTCTTCTCCAACAGGAACTTCCTTTTCACTGTCTTCGATATCAACAACACGGCATAAAGTATCAGGAAAGGGAATTCCTACGCTTCCTATACGCCCTTTTCCCCTTTTAAAAGGATTTGCTGTAACAGCAGGGGAACACTCGGTCATACCAAGCGCCTCTACAATAAACGCTCCTGTTTTACTCTCAAATTCCTTAATAACTTCTACAGGAAGTGGAGATGCACCACAGGTGCATCCTTTCAGACATGAAAAATCAATATTGTCAAAATCCGGATGATTCAGGATACCGATATACATTGTAGGGGCCATTGGTACATAATTCGGCTTATATTTTCTTATTGAATCCAGAAGGACATCAGGCTGTGGTTTTGTTACAAATATGCTTCTGCCTTCCATGTAAACTACCATGCTCATAAGTGTTAACCCGAACACATGGAATATCGGCATGGCAGCAAGGGCCTTGAAATCTTCATCTTTTAAATCCTGAAACCAAACAGCTACCTGTTGTGTTTGTGTACTCATATTTCCGTGAGTAAGTATGGCCCCCTTGGAAACACCGGTAGTCCCGCCCGTATACTGATAAATAGCAGTATCTTCAAAAGACATTTTAACCTCAGGTGGCTCCGGCGGATATTTTTCCAATATATCATTCCATTTAAAAACATCATCCGCATCTGCAACATCAACAAAAAGCTCTTTTTCCGGGGATGGATGATAATCCCCCATTGAAGTATAAATAATCTGTTTGATTCCTGTTTCAGACCGCAGGTCAACCATACGATTAACAAGAGCATCAAATGTTATTAGAACCTTTGATCCGGAACCGCTTAACTGGTGCTTAAGTTCCCGGTCAGATGAAAGGGGATTGTTCATTACAACAATTCCACCGACTTTAAGTATTGCGAAAAGCCCAACAGCAACAGGGATAAGGTTTGGAAGAAGAATAGCAACACTGTCGCCTTTTTTTACTCCAAAATCCGCAAGGCAGGTAGCCATCCGGTTTACATAATCATAAAACTCCCGATAGGTGATTTCATAACCTTCATATTCAAATGCAACCCGTTCAGGACAATTTGCAACAGTCCTTTCTAAAAAGTCAGAAAGAGTCTTTTCTTCATAATCTATGTATTCAGGTATTCCTTCAGCATAATGAGCCAGCCAAGGTTTATCCTCATATCTAACTTTTTCTCCCATATCCATCTCCTTTTGCTTTATAACTTTTCCATGTTTTTCCTTAAGAAATATTCAACCCGTAAAGCCGTATCACATATTAAATTCATCGGCAATCAAAGATACTGCAGTATGTATAATTATCCCCGAGACAACTTGAGACCTTTGCAGAATGCTCATTATTGTTCAAGTTCAAGGAAGATGAAAATTTTATACCGGGATGACTTTGAACTAGGAGGAAAAGAAAAAGACCTTTGAAAAAAGTAAATTCTCCAAAGGTCTTTGTAAATGCACCACATAGCAAAGGGAATGAAAAAGTAAGCAACGGATTGCTGCTTACTGAAACATGATTTCGGTTACAGGTCGATCATAATAATATCATTTCATACAATCAGGATATTTAAATACATTCGAAGCATCCTTGCTGAAATCATCCTTTAACAGCCGACCAAGGTTTTTCTCAGATGCTGTCTTTGGAATTTCATCAACAACCTGAAGGTATGTGGGAATAAAACTCTTTTCAAGGTCTGAATTCAAGAGTGCTTCAAAGATATTTTTAGGTATTATTTCCTGGCCGGGAACAGCATTTAATGCAGCAACTATATCGCTTTCTCCAGGTGCTCCTGACTCTGCAGGAACTCCGTATACACATACATCGGAAACTTCCGATAACTCAGCCATTGCCTTCTCAATAGATTCCGGAATTACAAAATCACCCTGACGCCTTAGCCCGCCACCCATACGAAAATCAAAAAACAACCAGCCATCTTCATCCTTGTGGACCATATCCCCTGTCCTGAGCCATCCTCCGCGGGTTTTTTCCTCTGAAGCTTTTTTGTTACCAATATACTCAACCTCGGTTTTTCCCTGTGGTAATCTCCCGATCAGTTCACCTATTTCACCGGGGTCAGTTTCAGTATCATCTTCTCTAACAACCTTCATCTCCCACATTCCTTCAAGGGGCTTTCCAAAAGATCCTATGGGACCGGCACCCACCGGATTATGTGCGAAGCCACCTTCAACAGTTCCGTACCATTCATGAATTTTTAAATTGAACCGTTTTTCAAAATTTTCCCAGATGGTTCTAGGTGTACCGGCACTGAGTACTTTTATGACCGGATTATCACCATCATTTGGTTTAACAGGTTCTGAATAAATTCCCATCATCATTCCACCAAGAAGAGAAAAAGTGGTGCATCCATATTTCCTGCACACATCCCAAATTCGGCTTTTTGTGAATTTGCGACTTATTACGCCTGGAATAGAAAGAGTCAGAGCCGGAAGCATTGTAACGGCATTTGCATTTCCATGGGAAAGAGAAAGCCCGGTATAAAGTATATCATTCTCATCATACTGCCAGACAAGCTTTGAAACAGCTTCTATACCCAGAAACCTATCGGCTTTACTTGTAACACCTTTGGGATTTCCTGTAGTCCCTGATGTATAAACTATCATAAAAGGATCATTCAGAGAGTGCTGATCGGGAACTAAGCCGGGGGCCTCCGGACCTTCGAGTATTTCCTCCATACCTTGATATTTTGATGTGTCTACACCTTCAAAATAATCACGGTTCATTACACTGACAAAATTCAGGTCAGGAATTGCCGGCAGCACTTTTTCCATATTCCCCATGAACTCACCGGCAAAGATAACACCTTTTGAGTTTGAATCTTTTATCTGGTATATCAGTTTATCACCTTTAGTGCGGGGATCTACAGGAACTATTACGGCTCCAAGGGCTGAAGCGGCATATTGGGCAATAATTACTTCAGGGTGATTGCGAAGCAGGATTGTAAATACATCACCACGTCCTATGCCTTTCTTTTTTAATGCCTGAGCCAGTTTATTCCCCTTAAGAACAAGGTCAGAATAGGTTAGCACCTCATCAGAATATGGATGACATTCAAATGTCAAAACCTTGAAATCAGGTTTTTCCTCGGCTTTTGCCATCATTTCAAAAGCCATAATCCCGGGTAATTTACTTTCAGCCATAACTTATCTCCTATTATTATATGTTTTTTTCGCAAGTTTGATGAACTCGTAAAAAGTATAACCGATGGCTAAGTAAAAATCTTCATATACAAGGCATAGTGGTTGATCAGGAGTGAAGGCATACATGCAGTACGTCGAACTTCTGATCAACCGCTATAACGCAGTAGATGGAGACTTTTACGACGCCATCAAGTTTTATTCCAAAATAATTACTGATAATATCATAAAAGCCTTCCATCTGCATGGTTATTGAAAATTAAACTTTTTACAAAAGCATTATTTTTAATCATTATCCGGAATAAGAAAACCTTTGATTGCCCTTACAAAAGATGCCTTTGCCCAGGCTGTAGTATGAGATTCCGGATCAAGAAACCACCGTGTAGCTATTCCTTGAGAAAAAGAACAAATAGCCCTTGCTGTGCTGTCAGGGTCAACACCAGTAAAGGTTTCGTTGCTAAGCCCGTCCTCAATAACACCCTTCACTAGTTCTACCCAGCTTTCCACCCAATCATGGTATATAGTACGATATTCTTCGTCATGTATTGCCATGGACATACAGTCAATAAGGATAGTAAACCCTATATTGCTATCAGAATCCCTCCGGTCATAAAGTGTCTGGAATGATAAAAGTTTTTCCAGGGGTTCGCCGTATTTTTCCATATTTTCTTCACTTCTTTCGAGAATACGGCTGAAAAATTCATTAAAAACTGCTATGAAAAGTTCTTTCTTGGAATGAAAATAATGTGCAAGGCCGCCCTTGGAAAAGCCGGCAGCTTTTGCAATATCTGCCATTGTCACATTAGCATAACCCGAAGATGAAATTATCTTCATCCCGGCATTTAATATCTGGGTTTTTCTTATTGTTTCCAGCTCAGGTATATGAGGCATAAATAAACTCCTGTGAACCCATAAAATCATATATTTCTACAACCGACCGACTAACTGGACTGTTGACAGGTCAGCTGGTCGGTCACTGAACCGTGTTAAAAAATCCTCCCATTAAAGTCAAGTCCTTTTTATTAATTTCCAATCTAAAAAAATATAATAATTACAAATTCAACAAAGACTTTACCTGTATGGCAGGGTTATCATAACAATGTATTGAAAATTATTAACGGTGAAAAACATGTCCCTTTATTGACCGTATTTATTATCGCTGATAGAAATATGAAAAACCCACACAAGCCATATTTCTTGAACTTTTTTATTTTTATGTTAGTTATATCAATTCAATTTAATCATTAATAAAAGAAAGTTATTATCAGGAGAAACCATTCATGACTAAAAAAAACAATGACAGGCAAAGCAAACCCGGCCCGCTTGATGGAATAAAAGTTGTCGAATATGGTGTGTTTCATGCTGGTCCGGGAGCAAATGCCATTCTGGGCGATCTTGGCGCAGAAGTTATTAAAATAGAGGCGGCTTCGGGAGACCCTTTACGATTATGGACAAAATCAGGTGAAAGAAATTTTTCATTACCTAACGGCGAAGGCCTCCTTTTTGAAGTTTCAAACCGTAATAAGCAGGGAATCTGCCTCGATATAAAGAATGAAAAAGGATATGAAATTTTTCTTGATATGATTAAAGATGCTGATATTTTTCTCACAAACCTGAGGAAAAGTACAAAGAAAAAATTGGCTATTGATTATGATACACTATCTAAAACCAACCCTAAACTTATACATGCAAATGTTTCAGGATACGGACCTGAAGGCCCCCTGAATAATATGGGTGCATTTGATCCCATGTGCCAGGGACGTTCAGGAATGATGTATATTACCGGTTCGGAGAACCCAGTGCTTATCCAGTATGCTGTTCTTGATCAAGCCACAGCCATTGCAGCCAGTCAGGCGATAATGACTGCACTTTTTATAAGAGAACGGCAGGGGATTGGCCAGGAAATTCATATTTCCCTTTACAGCACAGCCATATGGCTTCTTCATTTCAATATGTTAATGACCAGCATGCTTTCAGAAAATCCGAATGTTCCCTGGATCCGTTCCTCAAACTCTCCCCTGCGCAACAACTTTCAATGCAAGGACGGGAAATGGATCATAGGAGTCCATCACCCCGAAGAAAAATACTGGAAACCTTTTTGCAAGGCTACAAACAGAGAATCACTCATAGAGGATCCTCGTTTTATAGACCTTGAACATCGAATCAAAAATTGCAAGGAGTTGATAGCAATATTTGATGAGGTTTTTGAGACAAAAACACGGGATGAATGGATGGAAATACTGCCTGGTTACGGCCTTATGTTCACATCAGTTCAAGACATTTCAGAAGTATTAGATGACCCGCAGGCATTGGAAAACGATTATGTCGTTGATTTTGATTATGATGAATTCGGATCCTTCAAAATACCGGGCTATCCTGTACACTTCAGCACATTTCAGGCAGGCACAAAGACAGGAGCACCCAAAATAGGCGAGCATACCGATTTAATTATGGGGAAAATGGGGTACACCGCCGAGCAGATTGATGAACTTAGAAAAGAAGGTATAATAAATTGAAAGGGATCTATAAATTTGCTCTGAATCCCGCCTTTTTATGATATTTTATTTATCTATCTTTAAATTCTTAAGTGCAGCAAATTGTGGATTTATATACTCATTTTCACAGTCACATTTCATATCATTCAGATTTGCACCGCAATTAGAACAAAGGCCTTTACATGATTCCCGACAAAGGGGTTTTACAGGAAAAGCCAATATCAGCTGTTCCTGAACAGAATCCTTAAGTTCAATCATCCCTCCTGAAAAATTAACTACCTGCATATCATCTGTGCTTAGCTCAATTTCATCATCCAACAATCCATCAGGATCTTCTCCTTCTTCAGGCACAAAGGTCAATGAAAACGCTGGTCCAATAAACGTTTCGTACTTCTCAACGCATCTACCGCATTGAATTCGTGCTTTAGTTTCAATATTTCCCGTCACCTCAATTACATTTATATTTCTTTTTACATTCAGCTTTATATCTATAGGAGAAATAAAATCACATTCACCGGCATTAACCATCTCTTCAAGAACAGGAAAATCATTAAACGTTTTTGAGTAACTCCGTGAAAGAACCGATTCTTTGATATCATCAATATCTATAAACATGGTGGAAACTCCTTATAAACTAATTGCAATTAATAATGTGAAATAAATTATAAATTATTAAAGGTGTCAAATCAATGTGATAAATTTGTAGATAAATCCATATTAAGTTAATCGAGCATTCGGGAAGTTTTTCCAGTTAAGCGGCTCTAAGGATAATTATCGATTCCGCTCTTTGTAAAACTTTGAACAAAAAACTCCCTCACCCTTGAGTTAATTTTATTTTTTCATTTCCATTGACATATATTAAATCAAAAACTTAAATAAGTGATGGCTCAAATGGAGAAAGCCTGAAAGTGACACACAAAATAAATTATAAATAAAAACCATAGGAGAAATAAAATGACTGGTAATGATATTCAAACAGACCTGAATAAGCTTATAGAAGAATGGATCGACACACCGGAACAAACAAAAAAAGCGTTTCTTCGATTAAAAAAACACCTTGAGTCACAAAGCGAAGTTAAATTTGATTTCAATGCACGACCGGGAATAAGCTATTCACTTCGTGCAACACATAATAAACAAAAAAGGCAATTGTATGTTATGTTAGATATTATTGACGACGATCCTGAAAACCGATGGCTTTCTATATGTTTTTATGGTGAAATGATTACAGATCCTGATGAAGTTGGAGATCTTGTACCCGAAGGTCTTCTTGGAGAAGACGGCCATTGTTTTGATGTTGACGACTGGGATGAAAACAACCTGAAATATCTTGAGGCAAGGCTTGATGAAGCACATCAAAACGCATCAGAAGAGTAAAATAGAATATTTTGTTAATTCATCATCAGGTCCTGCTATCAAAAATAACAAAACCTTGAGGCGGAAAAGCCGAACACATAAAATCATGCTTCTCAATTTTAATAATATGGCTTTCCGCTAAATGCAGGATTAATCCACTTTGAATCCCGGTTGAGTTGTCTTCGAAGGAGATCATCTACCAACACCTTAAATCTATTATAAAGCTGAACATTAATGTCATCCCTGAGATTTTCAACACATTTAATAGCTTTGGAAAACAGTCCTTTCAATAAAGTGTTTTCCTCGTGAAGAACCGAAATGGCAGGAACACCTTCTTTCTTTTTCGACTGATCGTTTAAGACTATTTCAAGCTCTGATTTAAATTGCCGGATCTCATTATTGCTATTCTGAAGATTACCTTCATTGAGTAATTCATTGAATTTAAAAAGTGATTCTTTCAAGTCACGATTGTCTTTATCCAAAACAGAACCTTCAACATCCACCCTTAAAAGAATATGGTCAAGCAATAATCCCATGCAGCGTACGGAACTCTGAGCACGGGGATCGTCAATTAAAGGGTAAATATCTGTTTCAAGGCTCGACTTCATTCCCAAAACGATTTCTGAAATTGAAGGTCGCATAATAATTCCTCCTAATATTAGATGAACTCGTATAAAGTATTAACGATGGTTAAGTAGAAATCTTCATAGCCATCAAATTTATATACCTATATAATCTGCAAGCTTATAAATTATTTGACGACTCCAAAGCGCCATATTTGGAAGCTGCATACGATAGTCTTTTCCTGAATTAAAAAGATTAAGTCCCATTTGGAGACTTACGAATGTCTTCAAATCCCGAAATGTCTTGAAATATTCAATGTCCTGCAGTGATGGATTTATCCCGCTCACTTCCTTATAATGATCAATCAACATCGGCATTAGGCGAGGATCATCTCTAAAAAACTGACACCAGGCAAAATCTTCGGGCGGATCTCCAAGGTGAGCATATTCCCAGTCACACATTGCAACAATTTTCTCTCCCTGCCAGATCTCTTCTCCAATACCATTGTTTCCTTTCAGCAAAGCGATAGCAGAAGATTCACCCGGCTGGTTTTCCCTTAGCCAGATCATAATACGATCCACCAGCGGGCTTGGTTCAGTAACATATTTTTCTATACGTTTCTGCCAAAAATCCAGATCGAGCCGCACACAATCGTTCTTGCTTTCAGGCACCTGCATTATTTCGTCAAAACCCAGAGCTTTCCAGTCGCATGTGTGTAACAAGGCAAGCTTTTCAGCCATTTCCCTGGTCATTTTCTCTCGAAGAGAATCATATTTGGGATCAGGGTCTTTTAGTTCAGGAATAAGAACCCTTCCTTCAACCGTTTCACGCACAAAAAACTCCCTCCCGTCAATCAGCCACTCGGGGTCGTTTTCGAACCATAAAGTTACCGGTAAAGGGATCTTACTGTTTTGAAGTTTATTATATACGGAATACTCAAAGAAAAGAGGAATATGGCAAACACTTCCTCCGGGTGTATCCATGCGAAAAACATATCCCTTCTCAATTAATCCCCCTTTCAGCTTCATGACAGTATTTACAAACCATGTTTCACGTGACAGGCCCGGAAAAGACTGTTTAAATGAAATAACTTTTAAATCAATAGTTTCCGGTAGACGATACTTCAGATAATTTTCAAAAACCGATGCATTCATAATTCTGCCCCCTGATAGAAAATTAAATATAATACCAAGTGAAAAAGATTATAATTGAATTTCCCCATACTTGCTCAATAATATAATAAATAGTATTATTTCAATAGTGTTCTTAAAATTGATAAAAACAAATTCAATATTAAAGCCTTTTTTTCTTGCTGCTCAATTTATTAAAGATAATAAATCCTGAAAAATATTTATGAAATTTATTGCAGATTTACATGTACATTCAAAGTATTCCATGGCCACTTCCAGAAGTCTTGACCTTGAAAATATTTATATCTGGGCCCAAATCAAAGGAATAACCGTCGTCGGCACCGGTGACTTTACTCATCCTGCATGGTTCTCTGAAATTAAAGAAAAACTTGTCCCGGCAGAAAACGGTCTTTTCAAGCTGAAAAATGAATTGGAAATTATATGCAGCGAGAAGGTTCCTCCTTCATGTCGCCGCAAGGTACGTTTTATACTATCAACTGAAATCAGCAGTATTTATAAAAAAAAAGGTAAAACAAGGAAGAATCATAACCTTGTATTTGTACCCGATCTAAAAACCGCATCAGAATTCAACTCAAAACTTGATGCTATAGGAAATATAAAATCGGACGGCAGGCCAATACTTGGCCTTGATGCAAGGAATCTTTTTGAAATACTTCTCGAAACATCCGATATGTCTTACCTGATACCAGCCCATATATGGACCCCGTGGTTTTCAATGCTAGGGTCAAAGTCCGGTTTTAATTCTATAAAAGAATGTTTTGAAGACCTTACGCAATATATTTTTGCAGTTGAAACAGGCCTTTCATCAGACCCATCCATGAACTGGTGTATTTCAGAACTCGACGATGTGACACTTATATCAAACTCGGATGCCCATTCACCTTCAAAGCTCGGAAGGGAAGCAAACATATTAAATACAGAATTAGATTATTTCTCAATAAGAAAAACCCTGAAGTCCGGTGATCCGGCTCATTTTATAGGTACATATGAATTTTTCCCCGAAGAGGGCAAATATTATATGGATGGCCATAAAAAGTGTAATATACGCCTATCCCCCTTTGAAAGCATGAAAATGAACGGTATGTGCCCCAGGTGCGGAAAGCCATTAACACTCGGCGTGTTGAACAGAGTGGAAGAACTGTCCGACAAGCCCAAAGGTAAAAAGCTTAAAAGGCATCATCCTTTTAACAGTATGATACCTCTTGAAGAAATCCTTTCTGAAATTCTAAAAGTAGGCCCAAAATCCAAAAAGGTTCAAAATAGTTACTTTTCTGCCATAAATACTTTCGGGCCGGAACTTGAAATACTTAATACCTTACCTGAAGATGTTTTAAAAAAATCAGAAATCCCGCTTTTAGGTGAAGCCATAAAAAGAATGCGAAACAGAAAAATCAAAATTTCCCCGGGATATGACGGAGAGTTCGGAAAGATCAGGCTTTTCAATAAAGGAGAAATAGATTAAAAGCTGCTTATATAAAAAACAGTTTATAGTAACAAAAAAAATCTCATACAGCCTGAAATATTTTGAAAAGGGCAAACATATTATCTTTTTTTAGGCAGGATATTTTAACTTATATTATAGATAATCAATAAACACTAATCTTTATGAAAGCCGGGAGTGATTATGAGACTTTCAAAACCCAGAGTAACCCCTATGGATATTTCAGAACTTGATGAGGAGCAACTTGAACTAATTAATCGTGCTTCAATGGATAGACCCCCCAATATTATTCTCACACTGGCTCGCCACAAAAAGCTGCTTAAACGCTGGCAGGTATTTCTAGGGCATATTCTTAACAAATCAACTCTTCCACCACGTGAACGGGAAATTGTAATTTTACGCATCGGCCATCTCTGTCGATCAGGCTATGAGTGGTCACAGCATGTAGAAATCGGTAAAAAAGCCGGCCTTAAGGATGAGGAGATAGAAAGGATAAAGCTGGGACCTGATGCAAAAGGCTGGTCGCCAATAGACAGTACAATAATTCGCGCTACCGATGAGCTTCATTCAGATTCATTTGTTTCTGATACTACATGGAATGAACTGAAACAGACATATAATGACAATCAGTTGATGGACCTTATATTCACTGTGGGAAATTATACAATGGTATCCATGGCCCTTAATACATTAGGTGTCCAGCTGGAATCTGAATAATGAACCTTAAGTTACAGAATTTATTATAAAGGTCTGTGCTTTCCAATGGCTTTTTGGGGAAATAATGTATGTCGATTCAAAATCGTAAAATTAGCACCCAACCATAAACTTATACATTCCCACTATGAGTAAACCGGTTTCAATTCACTCCCGTTTAGGGGTGCCATAAATCCAAGGAATAAAGAACCTAATTATTATTGGGCCTTGACTATAACAGAAGTTCATCTCTGATATAGTCAAGGCTCTTATTATTTAATACTCAAAGGCCAGTTTAACAAACAACTCATTTGAATTATCGTCAGCAGTGCTTCCTGCAGCTTTTTCAAACAGGCTTCTTCGATATTCTGCCATAAGGCTTGTTACAAAATCATCCTTCTCAAAAAGTGTCCATGTAAACCCCATGCCGTACCTGTTATCCGGATGACCGTCCTGGTCCCCAGAAATATCATCATTAAATCCCTCGTACCGGAAAGCGATATCAAGCCATTCCGTGGCTTTATATGCAACTGCCGCAAACCATGCAGATTCTTTGTTTTCAATGGCATTCATTGAGTTCTTTTCTCTTTGGACAGCCCCGATATATTCTATATCCATAACCAGTTTGCCTTTCTCATAATTTACCATACCACCTAGGGTATTATTTCGCTGGTCACCACCGGGTTCTGAATTATAAAAAACAGCCATGGTCATGCAGTTTAAAGGTTTTGCAGTTATGTTTGCAATAAATGATGAAACATCATCAGTCTCACTATAGGACATATTCATACCCCCTGCCCGCCACGCTGCAGGAACACCTGATGAGTCGATATATGTCCTGTCAAGCTCATAAGCGCCTTCAAGCATCCTGGACATAAGCGCTTCGCCTTTATAAAAAGTTATGGAAAAATCCAGATCGTGGCTATCTGCCGCATAACCCATTGTAACACCTGTTTCAGCTATTTCATAAAGTTCCTGTGTTATGGGATCATTAATCAAATTGTTCTGAAAACATCCAAAAGGCTGCCCTCTCTTACCGCCTGTAAAATAAAAAGGGATCCCTTCTTTTTGAATACTAACAATTGCCTCATCCCAGAAAACCCGGTCATTATCATCAAGATCTTCACCCTTTAATACAAGGTTTCCGGTAACAAACTCATGGAAACCGATTTCAACACCCAGTTCCACGGTACCGATATTCATATTTGAAGTTGAATTATTTACCAGGTTACTACCTGTATCACCGTCATCAGCATAACTGAAATCCAGCTCAATGCCCCCGGTAACATTAACCCTATTTGCCCAGAAATAAACTCCGCCTTCAGAAACGACCTGACCGCTTTCAGACTTTATATTTTTGATCTTTTCATTCTTTTCTATAAGCTTTGCCTCAAGCATGCTTACCCTCTCCTTTAATACAACAAGCTCTTTGAGTATAGCTTCGCTGGAAAGATTCCCGCATAAACCATCGGATGCTGATGCTACTATGATTACTAAAACAAAAACAAACATAGACCTGTTAAACATATTTTGCCCCCATTTCAATGATATTTCAAAAAATAACATATGGCTAAATAAAATTCTTTATATACAAGACATATCGGTTGGTCATAAGTGAAGGCATATATCTAGTATGTCTAACTTCTAACCAATCCCTATAACACAGTAGATGGAGATTTTTACAACGCCATCACTTCTGCTGCCATTCCACAAACTCCACCCATATCACAGCTCCCAGCTCAACATCTTTATCTTCACCCTTATATTTCATCTTTTTATCGGAACCGTTGAGTGCCGCAAAACCCCACCAACCTGACTTTGAAACAGCATAAGTAAAAACACCATTCATATCGGCTTTAACTGTCTGGGTAACCATATAGTCAGTAGGAGCCATAGCTTTTCCATCCTGGTTAAAATATTCTACTTCAACAATAGAACCCGGCACCGGTTTACCATCAAGCATAACAACACCCTGAAATACATTTCCTGCGTAAAGACCGAATGGTCTTGTCAGAGGAACAATTTCTGTTTTCAAACCCAGTGGCTCATCCCATCCGTCTTCATATCCAAATGAGGCAATTACAGTTTTTGTATAATGAATAATAAAACAATCTTCCGCCGGTTCCCAATATGGTTCAGGTTCCATAAAGAAGGCATAAACACCCGGTCGTTTAACCTTGTAATTTATAGTCCATGCGGTATTTTCAAACACCTTCGTCTCTTTCAATGCCCCAAGAAGATTTTGGACTTTCCCATCGCTTACAACCGAAAATTTAGCCGGCTTAACCATGATCATGCCGATACCTTCAAAAGGATGAGAAAAAGAAATATTTAGAGAAACCTTTTGTTTATCTCCCTGCATAACCATACTATCAGATGGAACAAGCATGCCGAAATGAGCAAGTGCATTACCTGTCATCATTAATAAAAAAACTCCTGCCGTAAATAAAACTTTTGTTTTTTTTCTCATTTTCATCTCCTTATATTAATAAATATAACTGATGGTTAAGTATAAATCTTCATATATTAGGCATATTGGTTAATTAGTGAAGAAGACATACATGTAGTATGTCGAATTTCTGATAAACGAATATAACGCAGTATATGGAGACTTTTTACGACACCATCTAAAAATAAAAAAAGCCGCAAAGGTAATACAGGTATCCGATACCTGAAACCGCCTTCATGGCTTGATGATTATCTTGTAATATGACCGGCTCTTCCGACTTCAATCGGAATTTTTCATCAATCTTGTCCGGTTTTTTTCAGGTAAATATTATTCCCGTACCGAAGAGTATAATTTTACCTTGATTCAAAGATGCAAAACGATAGTCAACTGATAAAGAATTTTTCCATAATTTATATTATTTATATACTCGTAAAAAGCACAACAGATTGCTAAGTAAAAATCTTCATATACAAGGCATAATGTTTGGTCAGTCGTGAAGGCATACATGTAGTATGTCAAACGTCTGGCCAAACATTATAACGCAGTAGATGGTGACTTTTTACGACGCAATCACTATTTTTCTTTGCTTTTAAAATAAAGAGCAATCCCAACAAGTCCTAATATGTAGCCAAAACCACCCATTATATCGGTAAAATCGGGCCCCTTTTCTTCCCGGATTTTTGCAATAGTCCTTGAAACAGGCTTCAACCTTGAATCAACAACCTCTTCCACAACCTTTCTTATCTGTTCAATATCAACTGAAACTTTAGTGGATGCTACCTTTACGTCTTCTTCTTCTTTATTAATGAGAGTCGATGTTAAAGTAGCGTTATCCTCCTGAAGTTCATCTGCTTTTAATAGATATTCAGCTTTATGTCCCATACTGGATTCCATAACAATTCGAAGATCTGATTTGACCGGAATCTTGAACGAAAATGCACCTTTTCTATTTGTTACCCCTTCCAATAATTTTTTGCCTGACATGTCAAAAACTTCAACATGCCCTCCAATTACTTTCTTTTTTCCACTGAAATAACTGTCAACATAAACGGTATCACCTTCACCCCATGCAAAAAGATAAACCTTGTGAGCATAAACCGATGAGGTAAAACTTAATAAGAAGAATAAGATTGTCATGGTTAAAAAAAATCGACCGAGTAAGATAAACGAAAAATATTTTTTCCCCTTCATAATATATTCCTCATCATGTCAAAAAAAAAGCCACAAACTTTGAGGGACTTTTAATTCCATCTCAAACCTTCGTGGCTGTTTTAATAATTTAAAATTTTTTGCCTATCGGGCTTCATACCCGTTAAAAAAAAACTATTATAATCAATCAATTTTGTCAATATCTATTTTCTTAAACACTCACCTTTGATTAACTCGTAAAAAGTCAACTCGGGATGGCAAAGTAAAAAGTTCAAGATCAGGGCGGCGCAAAATTCGAGGAATGAGGTGTACTTAAAGTACGACGCAGTGATCCCGCCATGGCGGGACAGCGTAACGCAGACATTGAACTTTTTACGAAGCCATCACCTTAATACCGGTACTTTTATATATCAGGCCTTCAACTCCTAACTTTAAAATGTGTCGCTACAATCTTTTATGGTTTCAGAAATTTTATTATAAATATCCATTTCTTGATTTATCCTTGACAGGAAATTATGTGTTGTCTATATAATCTTTTGGTCAGAATTCCGGTGAAATATCGGATTTATTTGAATATGGGTGATTTCTTCAGGTCTCTAATTGAGACATGAAATATTGGAGTTACATTTAATAATGTTACTGAATAAGCTCCTTGAGCATAAAAAAAAAGAGATTGTTAAAAAATGGTTTGAAATAATTGCTTCAACCTATCCTAACGATACTGCCGGATTTTTAAAAAAGGAAAAAGACAGTTTTGCAAATCCGGTTGGAAGCACAAACATACAGGGCCTTGGTGCTGTTCTTGATGAATTAATCAACGGTCCTGACCGGGAAACAATTACATCTTTTCTTGATCCCATTATCAGGATAAGAGCTGTTCAGAAATTCACTCCTTCAGAAGCTGTCTCGTTTACAATAAGTTTAAAGAAAATTATACGAGACACTCTTGCCAGGGAAATCGTTGAACAAAACCTGGAAAAAGACATACTTGAATTTGAATCAAAAATTGACGATCTTTGTCTGATCGCTTTTGACATATTCATGGGGTGCCGGGAACAGATATATAAATACAAGGCAAACCATGTAAAAGATAGAACCCTTAAATTATTGCAGAAGGCGGATTTGTTGTGTGAAGTTCCGGATATGGACTCGGATATCACACCGCGTAATTTTTAATATACCACGGCTGAAACAATTTATGTTTACCGGGTCATAAGCACTAAGCAGTAGCCGGTATTGAAAAATATGAATCAACATATATAAATTGTTAGAAAGCCATAAAGTGAGGTAAATGTAAATGAATGGAAATTATATATTTTCCCTCATAACTGTTGTTGTCCTCGGCTTACTTGCCTTTTTTGGTACGACAGTCTTCGGGCTTCAATACTTATTCGGGGTTATTGTACCCTATGCATGCGTCATATGGTTTGTTTTCGGGATTTTAAAACGTATGCTTGGTTGGGCAAACTCTCCTGTTCCATTTCGCATAACGACAACATGCGGCCAGCAAAAATCCCTGCCATGGATCAAGCAAAACAGGATTGACAACCCTTCCACAGGTATCGAGACAATAATCAGAATGATCCTGGAGATCGTACTCTTTCGCTCATTATTTAGAAATACAAAAAGCGATATCACGGCATCAGGAAAAGTTACTTATATTTGGGAAAAGTGGCTTTGGGTTGGCGCCCTTGCTTTTCACTACTCCTTTCTGGTTGTAATCGTAAGGCATATGCGTTTTTTTACCGACCCTGTTCCATACCTGATAAGCATGTTGGAATACTTCGACAGTCTATTTAAGATTGAGTTTGTCGGTGAGGTTGTGGGTACATCCCTGCAGATCGGTTTACCGGGATTTTTTATATCCGGCCTGGTTCTTCTTGCAGCAATACTTTTTTTGTTCTCTAGAAGAGTCCTTATCTCACAGGTCAGGTACATTTCACTGCCCGCTGATTTTTTCCCGCTTTTCCTGTTAATGGGTATCGCCGGTACAGGTATATTTATGAGATATTTTTCAAAGGTTGATATCATAAGTATAAAAGAACTCACCATGGGACTGGCTACTTTTTGTATACCCGATGGTGCTGTTTTAGCAGGTTTGAGTTCGGTTTTTTATATTCACCTGTTCCTTGTTTGTATTTTGCTGGCTTATTTCCCTTTCAGCAAGCTTATGCACATGGGTGGAGTCTTTTTAAGCCCCACAAGAAACCTCCCAAACAACAGCCGTGCACGTAGACACATTAATCCATGGAATTATCCTGTAAAAGTTCATACATATGATGAGTATGAAGATGAATTCAGGGAGAAAATGATAGAAGCTGGGCTTCCAGTTGAAAAGGAGTCATAATGGTAGATGTTCCAAAACCCGAAGAATTAATAAAAGTTGATAATAAGCCTCCGGCAAAAGGATGGATGGATGTTCCACCTGATATCTCTGCCGGGAAATACCCGTACCCTGCGCAACCCAAATCATTGAAATACCTCGATCTTCCCAATCCAAGGGACTGGTCTCCTCTTGATGACGACTGGCAGCTGCCGGAAAACTGGAAAGAGATTGTACATGAGGGCTTGAAAGAACGTCTTGATAAATACAGATCGTTAAAAGTCTTCATGGATACCTGTGTAAGATGCGGCGCATGTGCTGACAAATGCCACTTCTATATAGGTTCCGGTGATCCTAAAAACATGCCGGTACTAAGAGCCGAACTATTAAGATCAATTTACAGAAATGATTTTACTGCAGCCGGGAAAATAATGAGTTTATTCCCGGGCGGCAAACGACTTGCAGGTGCACGGACTCTTACAAAAGACATAATCAAGGAATGGTTTTCCTATTTTTATCAATGTTCTGAATGCCGCAGATGTTCTGTGTTCTGTCCTTACGGCATCGATACTGCGGAAATCACTATGATGGGAAGAGAGCTTCTCAATCTTCTCGGGATAAATATCCACTGGATCAAGGATCCGGTATCCAACTGCTTCAGAACAGGAAACCATCTTGGAATTCAGCCGCAGAACTTCAAGGAAATAGTTGAATTCTTCTGCGAAGATATTGAAGAGATAACAGGGGTTACGATCAATCCATCCTTTAACAGGAAGGGGGCTGAAATACTCTTTATCACCCCGTCCGGAGACGCATTTGCAGATCCGGGAACATATACATTCATGGGTTACCTGCTTCTTTTCGAACACATCGGGCTTGATTACACATTCAGTACATATGCATCCGAAGGCGGAAACTTCGGTCTGTTTACATCAGCCGAAATGATGAAACGCTTGAATTCAAAGATGTATGCAGAAGCCAGCAGACTTGGTGTAAAATGGATACTGGGTGGAGAGTGCGGTCATATGTGGCGGGTCATTAATCAGTATATGGATACAATGAACGGACCCGCAGATTTTCTTGAAATGCCGGTTTCACCGATTACCGGGACAAAATTTGAAAATGCGGCTTCAACAAAAATGGTTCATATTGCTGAATTTACAGCTGATCTTATAAGACATAATAAGCTTAAGCTTGATCCGAGCAGAAATGATCACCTGGTTGTTACCTATCACGACTCGTGCAACCCGGCTAGGGCTATGGGGCTGTTTGAAGAGCCTCGATACGTTATAAATAATGTATGCAACAACTTTTATGAAATGCCTGAAAGCACTATCAAAGAAAACACATTCTGCTGCGGAAGCGGATCAGGTTTGAACACTGAAGAAATTATGGAAACCAGACTGCAAGGCGGTCTGCCTAGAGCAAATGCCGTAAAACATGTTCACGACAAAAACGGAGTCAACATGCTTTCCTGCGTTTGTGCCATTGACAGGGCTGTTTTCCCTCCCCTTATGGATTACTGGGTTCCGGGTGTTGATGTTACCGGAGTTCATGAACTCGTTGGTAACGCTCTTGTAATGGAAGGTGAAATTGAGAGAACAACCAACTTGCGATTCGAACCCTTAGGAGATACGGAGGGTGATTCTGATGAATGATAAATTAAAGGTTATAGCAGGGCTGATAGTCTTTTTTGCTATTTTCTCTTATCCGTTTTGGAATAATATTTTTAACAAGGAAAATCCTGAGCATAAACCGGTTTTATCAGCAGAAGCGGAAAAAGCGAAAGAATGTGTGAGATCAAAAGATTATATGACCAAAGAGCATATGCAACTTCTTGATATCTGGAGAGACAAAGTTGTGCGTAGCGGAGAAAGAGTATACAAATATGGAAATGGCAAAGAATATAACATGAGCCTTTCAAATACCTGTCTTGGCTGTCATACAAGCAAGGCGGAGTTTTGTGACAGATGTCACGATTATGCTTCGGTAAAACCCTATTGTTGGGATTGTCATATAGATCCAAAGGAGAATAAGTGATGAAAAACAGCCGGAGAAGCTTCTTAAAAATTGCTGGAATATCAGCCATCGGGTTCAGTATGACACCTGTTGTAAATGTCTTTGCAAGTAGCGGACAGGAAGGAAATAAACCTGAGCCCTCTTATTCTGTAAATAAAAAAGCTCTTAAGGCAAAAAGGTGGGGTCTTGTTATTGATACCCGCAAACTGTCTGAAGAAATTGTAGAAGAACTTGGAAAAACTTGCAGTAAGATACACAATATTCCGGAAATAAAAAATAAAGACCATGAAATTAAATGGATATGGGGAGAGGAATTTAAACATGCATTTCCCGGTAAGGAAAATGAATTTCTTGATGAAAGAATGAAACATTTATCCATGCCTGTTCTTTGCAATCATTGCAAAGATGCTCCATGTGTAAGAGTTTGCCCAACTAAAGCTACATTTAAAAGGCCTGACGGAATTGTACTGATGGACTTCCACAGATGTATTGGTTGTCGTTTCTGTATGGCTGCATGTCCATATGGATCACGGAGCTTCAATTTTATTGATCCTCGAACAGTGCTCCCCAAGGACAGGAAAGAATGGAATCTGGAATTCCCTACAAGAATGAAAGGTGTTGTGGAAAAGTGCAACTTTTGTGCAGAACGCCTTGCTGTTGGAAAAACACCGGCATGTGTTGAAGCATCACATGGTGCGCTTGCATTCGGAGACCTTGAAGATCCAAAGTCAGAAGTCAGAAAGTTATTGAAATCAAATTACACCATTAGACGTAAACCGAGTCTTGGAACAGGACCGTCGGTTTACTATATAGTATGAGGTGGTTATGCTTGAAAAAGCCTTAAAAGGAAGCAATAAGTACTGGATATGGATATTTTGTTTGCTTGGAGTCATCGGAATAGGTGCTCTTACTTATATTAACCAGTATCGTGTGGGGCTGGGAATAACCGGCATGAGCAGGGATGTATCCTGGGGGTTTTATATTTCCCAGTTTACCTATCTTGTTGGTGTCGCAGCCGGAGGTGTTATGCTTGTATTGCCATATTACCTGCATGACTATAAGAAATTCGGTAAAATCACCATACTTGGTGAATTCCTTGCTGTTTCAGCGCTAATCATGTGCCTGCTGTTTATTGCAGCAGATATGGGGCAACCGGTCAGGGCCTTTAACATGCTTATGCACCCGACACCGGGCTCAGTACTTTTCTGGGATGCATCAGTTTTAAACGGTTATCTTTTTCTAAATATTATAATCGGCTGGAATGTTCTTGAAGCCGAGCGTAATGGAGTACCTACAGCAGGATGGGTAAAACCGCTTATTTATCTTTCAATCCCATTCGCATTTGGAATTCATACTGTTACAGCTTTTCTTTACTGCGGACTTCCGGGTAGAGGATTCTGGCTTACAGCAATACTTGCACCAAGATTCCTTGCTTCAGCCTTTGCAGCAGGACCTGCTTTTATTATCATTCTGTCATTTATAATTAAAAAAGTAACTAATTTTGATGCCGGTAAAGAAGCTATTCAGACAATTTCTAAAATAGTCACATATGCATTAATTGCTAATGTATTCTTTTTACTCTGTGAAGTTTTTGTTGCATTCTACAGCAAGATTCCGGAACATACAGCGCATCTTAAGTATCTGTTTGTAGGACTTCACGGCCATGGTGTTCTTGCCCCATGGATGTGGACTTCAATTGCTCTTATGCTTATAGCCATTCTACTTCTCCTTATCCCGGCTACAAGAAGTAATGAGTTCGTTCTCGGCATTACATGCGTTTTCGTTTTAATAGGAACATGGATTGATAAGGGCCTTGGCCTGATTGCAGGTGGTTTTGTACCTTCCCCCCTCCATCATGTAAATGAGTATATCCCCACGATAAAGGAAATTTTTATTGGCCTGGGCATATACGGCATCGGATTTTTAATTCTTACCGTGCTTTTTAAAATTGCAATTACAATCAGGGAAGAGGTTGACGCATAAAAAACGCTTACATTTAATTAAATTTTCAACAAGGGGGATCATTATCGAAATGACCCCCTTGTTTTTTTTATGAGATATGAAATAATTTGGGATATAATTTATCTTTAATCGTCCTTAACCGAAACAAGGAAAATGAGCACCTATAAATAATCTTTTTAAAGTTATATATGAATTCGAAAAACAAAAATACCAATCTTGTCAACGCACTAGTATCCAACACTGAGGGTGAAATCTTTGACCTTGAGGGATATGCTGCTGTGGGCATGGCCGGACAACAGCTTGTACCTCTCACATGTGAAAATACAATCAAAATGCCATTCGGGGGAGAGCTTATGTTCCTTCCTGATAGAATACCCTTGTTGTATAACATGAATGAAGAACGAATAGAGTTAATCGATACAAACCCTTATTTTCCTGAAGAACCAATTTTTCCTGTAGCTGCTTTCAACTCACCTGGTTATGTCAATTCTTATGCATGTGCTTACGAAGAAGATGATGACGCTGATTTTCTTCCCCTTTTTTCATATGGCGCTGTGGGCTGGCATGATGAAAGCTTCAGATCATCTGTTATCCTTGTTGACAGTGAAAGGCGCCAGGATCTGAGACTCATGAAACCTGAAAAGGTTAAATCAGGCGTAAAAGAAATCAGAAAAAAAATGCCCTCAAACCGTCTTGAAAAGCACCTTGAAAAATGCGCTCTTGAATATGGTTGTCCTGCTGCAAAGAACTTCTTTTTAGGAAGGTACGAAGCGCCCCTGCCCACTTCAGTCTCCTGCAATGCAAACTGCCTTGGATGTATATCACTTCAAAAAGAGAAAAGGGTGTCGGTTTGTCAGGAAAGAATATCTTTTACTCCCAAACCGGAAGAAATAGCTGAAATAGCACTGGAACATATAAGTAAAGTAAAAAATTCAGTGGTGAGCTTCGGACAGGGGTGTGAAGGTGACCCGATATTTGCCGCACATGTTATTGAACCTGCAATAAAAATCATTCGATCTCAAACACCTGACGGCACCATAAATATGAACACAAATGCCAGCAAACCTGATGTAATTGAAACCTTGTTCAATGCAGGACTTGACACCATCAGGGTAAGTATAAACAGTGTAAGAGAAGAATGCTATGAAGCATATTTCAGACCAAACGGCTATACCATTTCAGATGTGAAAAAAACCATTGATACTGCAAACAGGATGGGCAGGTTAGTTTCAATAAACTATCTTAATTGTCCGGGATTTACCGACTCGCCTGAAGAAATTGACGCTCTTTTTAATTTCCTGGAAAACCATACGATTAGTCTTATACAGTGGCGAAATCTAAATTTTGATCCCGCCAGATATTATAAGATAATGTGCGATGTTTCCGCCAACACCACACCAATTGGATTAAAAAAGGTTCTTGAACTTATCAGAAAATCATTTCCGGATGTAAAACATGGATACTTCAACCCCCCTAAAGAAAAAATGATTTGATATGAACTGGATTGAAATAAAAGTTATATACCATAGTGACGACAATCTGGATATATCTGATATAATATCAAATATTTTCTATGAATTCGGACTGTCAGGGGTTGTTATTGAAGAGCCCGGTATCGAACCTGAAGAAGGCTGGGGCGACGATGCAATAAAACCTTCTGGCAATTATTCAGTTGCGGGGTATTTTCCTAACAACAACCTTTACGAAAAAAGACGTCTTGCACTTGAAGAAAAACTCATCATCCTCAAGACTGAAAACCATATTGATACCGTTATAAAATACACCGAACTTGACGAGGAAGACTGGTCTGAATCATGGAAGGAATATTTCTGGCCTGAGAAAATAAGCGATAGAATTGTCGTTAGGCCCACCTGGCGTGATTACACCCCAGAAAAAGATGAAATTATTATTGATATTGATCCGGGAATGGCATTTGGCACCGGAACACATCCAACAACATCTCTTTGCATAAATACTTTAGAAAAATATCTAAAACCAGGCGGTTCAGTTTTAGATGTAGGAACAGGATCTGGCATTTTACTGATAGCCGCAGGTAAACTCGGCGCAAGCAAATTATGCGGGATTGATAATGATGAAGTGGCTGCCGAGATCGCGAAAAACAATCTTTTGTTAAATGGTTTTGATACATCAGATTTTGAAATAATTACAGGAGATCTAATAAAAAAGATTGAAGTTAAGTTTGATATTGTTGTAGCCAACATTCTTTCAGGGGTTATTATTAATCTGCTTGATAATATTAAAAGCGTTATACATGAGAATAGTATTTTGATCTTTTCAGGAATAATTGAAGACAATAAAGATTCGGTATTAAAGAAGATGAAAGAAACAGGATTGGAGATAGTTGAAGTTATTTCAAAAGAGACCTGGGTATCAATAACAGGAAGACCAATTCCAGAAGATTTACTATCTTAAAAAATTAAGCCAATTTAAAAATCTCAGTTTCCAAAAAATATTCTCATAATCTTACCCCAGAGCAAGCTCATTTGATACCAATTTTCTATTTCATAAAACTATCAAAATACATTAGTCAAAACAGCTTAAGTCCCAAGAGATTTTTTATAGTTAAATATTCAGACTCCCAGATATATTTGAATTGACAAAATTGAGAAATGAGTCTCACTATGTTTTTTTCAGTAAGTTGTTTCTTGATAACCCAAAAAACACAACCTTAATATTTTCACAAAGCATACAGATATCATGCGAGACTGTCGAAAAAGCCCCAAAATGGCAATTTTAACAATTTTGCATGTAATAAAATCAACAGGTTACGAACATCAAAATCACAGAATTAGGGTTTTTCGACAGTCTCTGCAGATATCTGCAATAAGTAATAATCGAGGATCTGTCAGATATATCAAAGGTTTTTAAATGAGTTGAAATATTGACATATTCTATAGATATCACAACATTTCGCATTCACATTCTTATATTGCCATCCTTTCCTATAACATCTATGTAACGTTTCAAAGGAAAGTGAATCGATTTAAGACCCGTTAAATAAGCCCCCCATTTTTTTACATGTATTGTGAGTATCCATACTCATTCATAAGTTGGTAAGATATTGAATACGTTAACATTACACTACTACCCCTCCTGCAATGACAGTTTTGCACTGAAAAAAAATCGGCTAATTTTTGGTATTCCCTTTTTACCGGAATCAAGGTATGGAATACTTTGAATTTATTTTTTATTATCTATTCTAAGGCAGTTAGTTTTCCTATACGATTGGGACTATATGCAGCCAACTGGTGTTGTTTCTCATATCCATTATGATGTATATTAATTTATAACATTTAATCTAATCAGTGAACTGATAATTAATTACCATAGCCGAAAATGTTCGACCTAATTCTATGTTAGATGAAAGAATACTAAAATGGAAACATTTAAAACTATACAACTAATAATTTTATGCTTTATCAATATCGTGACCATTCCTGTACTAGCTGAAACAAAAGAACCAACAAAAATTATTGGTATACATAATGATATCAAAATAACATTAGCTGATACCTTTATATGGAGAGATTGGCAACCTATCGTTTCAAGACCAGGCAAAGACGACGGATCACCTTTAATGATTGTGTCTTCTTTTATTTTTGATAATTCAAAGGGAGGTCCAAAAGAAATACATTGGGAAGCTTTTTTGCTGCTATCAGGGACTGAAAATATTTATCCAGTTGAAATATGGGATGCTGACTCAATATTACCTTGGGGAGGCAACCTGCAAGCAAACGAGACAAAAAGCGTAAGGCTACGAACTAGCAGTGGCCCCTACTTGAAAGTAGGTGATAGGTTAACATTGGTTGTTCGTTTTATTATCAATGGAGAAGAACTTGTAATGAAATCGAAACCGACTGAAATAATGAGAACCGACTGACATTAACTAATGAAAACAAAATTACATCTAACAATGCACTCCAGCTGATCCCGAATCGCGCCTTCGGCACTCTCGGGACATCTGAGTTTGAACGTTAAGTACAGATATCTTGCGAGACTGTCGAAAAAGCCCCAAAATGGCAATTTTAACAATTTTGCATGTAATAAAAT
>JABHLN010000060.1 GCA_018693105.1 Desulfobacterales bacterium
GTTATAGCGGTTGATCAGGAGCTCGACATACTACATGTATGCCTTCACTCCTGATCAACCGATATGCCTTGTATATGAAGATTTCTACTTAGCCATTGTTAATACTTTTTTAATAATTTTTTATTGAAGTTTATGGAAGAAAGTAAAAGTCAACTTGAACAGAGATGTCGACGGCTTGGCCATATAGTGAGGTTTCAATACTGTATGGAATGCGGTGATGAAGAGCTGCCCTGCAGTAAGATCGTTGACTGTTGGTGGGAACATTTTGATATTATAGAGTATTTAAAAAACTGTTTGCCAAAAGAGGATTTTACCAGGCTGGTAAATACACCCAAACAACCAAAAGTTGCAAGTCTTGTAGACTTGATAAAACAGGCTCAGGACAGGGTTAAATAATTTTTAATTAGCCGTTGGTTATACTTTTTACGAGTTTATAATATTTGGGAGGATGATTTGATTATTAAAATGCTAGCCCTAGGGCCGATGTTTATGGCTAACTGTTTTATTGTCGGCTGTGAGGAAACAAAACAGGCTGTTGTAATTGACCCGGGAGATGAAGTTGATAGAATTTTGATGGTATTGTCTGATTTAAAATTAACAGTAAAGTATATCATCAATACTCATGGACACTTTGATCATGTTGGTGGGAATAAAAAGCTCAAAGAGGTAACAGGTGCAGAGCTCATTATCCATAAACTTGATGCACCAATGCTTCTTCACCTTTCCGATTTTTCAGCTATGTTTGGGATGAACGTGGAAAATTCACCCCCGGCAGATATTGAGGTTGAAGAAGGTGACGATATTTCATTTGGGAATATTTCCCTAAAAGTAATTCATACTCCAGGTCATTCTCCGGGAGGGATTTCTCTGTATACTGACGGGCATGTATTTGTTGGAGATACTCTCTTTGCAGGTTCTATTGGCCGAACTGATTTTCCTGACGGAGACATGAATGCCCTTTTAAAAGGGGTTCGAGAAAAGCTTTTTATACTTGATGATGAAACAGTTGTATATCCCGGACATATGGCGACAACATCTATAGGAGTAGAGAAAAAAACCAACATGTTTTTTAGGTAATAATGAATAAAGCGGTTGGGTACAAATAATTAAAGTGAATGCTATTTAATAGTTAGCATTTATCAGTTGTTCTCTATCAGTTATCGCTTTATCAGTTACCATAAGATGATATCAGTTATTATAAGAGAGGCCTTGAAATTATGCTGTTCTGAGATTTCAAGGCCTTGACTTTATCTAACCTGTAACTGAATATAGTTAATCAAATTTTCATAATCTCTTTGTGCTTCAGGATATCATAAAAGATTTTAATCTGTTTTATATAATTAACTGTTTCAGTTCCCCGGCAGTAGCCGTATTTTGCTTTCATAAAATATTTTTCTTTTTTTAACATCGGCAATGTTTTTGAAAGAGAAGACCATTTGTTAGGATCAAGATTCATTTCTCTTGCTAGATTGCGTGCATCCAAAACATGCCCCTGACCGACATTATATGCTGCGAGAGCCAGATATAGTCTGTCTTTATCTTCTGCTTTGTCAAACAGGTCATATAATTTGCGTAAGTATTTTACCCCAGCGTAGATATTTTGTTCCGGGTCATAAGCACTCGTAACCCCGAGACTTTCTGCTGTGGTGCTTGTAAGCTGCATCATTCCGAGTGCATTCGAACGGCTTCTTGCTCTTGGATTAAAATGAGATTCCTGGTATATTTGAGCCGCTATCAGTCTCCAGTCAAAATCGTATTTTTTGGCAGCAGATTTTATAATATTGCTGTATCGCGGCAGGCGTTTATTTAGACTTTTATGGTACGAGTTTAGATCTACATAATTAAAGGAATCTATATCTGAATAGTACCTGTTGTATATTGTAGTGAATTTCCCATTTTTTTTGATTGTTTCAAAGAAGATATTTATCTTGTCCAGCAGTTTTGGGGAATTTGCTTTGACAGCCCATTTTAGGTGTTTTTTTTCACCCACCGGTAATGATACAATTGCTTTCGGATGATATCTCCTGTTAAGGTAAGCAACATTACTGTGGGCTATAGTAATATCAATTTTTCCTTCTGCCACTTTTTGAATGAGATCGTCTTCTGACATATCTTTGGAAGTTATTTTTTTTAAATTTATGCCGTTATGTTTAAGAATTTCCAGCTGATTATAGTGAGATGTTCCATTACCGATATGAATGGTTTTACCTTTTAGCTTTTCAATACTTTTTATTTTCCTGCTTTTACGGTTAATAATTATGTGTTGCCTTATAAGCATGTAGCCATCTGAAAGCGAAACGCCTCTTGTTCCAGGTAAGTCAGTCATGCTGGCCCCTATAAAGTGGCCTTTTTCATTCATCAATAATGAAGTCATTGCTTCCAGGTTATCTGCAATGACAACATTTAATTTTACACCTAGGAAATCAGCAAATTCTTTTGATAAATCATATTCGAATCCCATTGCCTGTTCCCGGTAAGTATAATAGCAATGAGTATTATTTCGAGTAATAAGTGTTATTGAGCCTGAATCAAGTATATTATCAAGGGGTATAATTTCTGGTGCCGGTTTTTCGGATAGAAAGTTTATAGAACAAATAACAATAAATATGAATATGAAAGTAAACGGCCAAAATGGGTTTTTTTTAATTAGAGAAAACAAATGTTAAAGCTCCATAATAGTGATGGAATAATTTTGATTTTTTTAAGAAACACACTTTATAATATTTGATTAAAGACTGCAAACAAATTGAACATCAATACGTTTTTACAGATTTGGCAGTGTGCTAATTTTAATTTCGATTGTATATGATATTATTAAGTAGCTCAAAATTAAACTGATTGGAACTATTTACAAATCAGTTAAATTTGAATTTTATAGTATATTGCACCTATTTAGCTTGAACAAAAACCGGTCGTTTGCTAAAAAATTATTATGTCTGTTATAAAAAGGAAAAAAACAGAATCAATAAGTGTTGGTAATATCAGGATAGGTGATAATGCTCCGGTATCGGTTCAATCCATGACAAACACCTTTACACAGGATGTTGAGTCAACTATTGCTCAGATCATAAGGCTTGAAGATGCAGGATGTGAAATAGTCAGAGTAGCTGTTCCTGATGAAGAAGCAGCCTCAGCTATTTCTTTAATAAAGAAATCAGTTTCTATTCCTATTATTGCCGATATTCATTTTGATTATCGGCTTGCAATTGCTTCGGCAAAGTCCGGTGCAGATGGGTTAAGAATAAACCCCGGGAATATAGGTATTAAAAGCAAGGTAAAAGCAGTTGTTGATTGTGCTAATGATTATGCAATTCCTATACGAATAGGAGTTAACTCGGGTTCTCTTGAAAAGGATATAATAAAGAAATATAACGGAGTAACGGCCGAAGGAATGGTTGAAAGTGCTCTTAGAAACATTGAGTACCTGAATTCTCTTGATTTTCATATGATAAAAATTTCTATCAAGGCTTCGGACGTACCCAGGACAGTTGAGGCATACAGACTTCTCTCGGAAAAAACAGATTTGCCCCTTCATGTGGGTATAACCGAGGCAGGCGGTCTATATCAGGGTATTGTAAAATCATCTATCGGCATAGGAATGCTCCTGGCGGAAGGGATAGGTGATACTATCCGTGTATCACTTACACGTGATCCTGTAGAGGAGGTTCGGGTCGGTTACGAAATATTGAAAGCTCTTGGCATTCGAAGGCGCGGACCTGAGATAATTTCATGTCCTACCTGCGGTCGTTGCAATATTGATCTTTTCGGGATTTCGGAACGTGTTGAAAAGGAACTTTTATCCTGTAAAAAACCTATTAAGCTTGCAATAATGGGGTGTGTAGTAAACGGACCGGGTGAGGCAAAAGAGGCTGATATTGGAATTGCCGGTGGTGATGGAGTGGGAATTCTTTTTAAAAAAGGCAGAGTTATACGGAAATTTCCTGAAGGAGAACTTGTTGATGTTCTGCTAAAGGAAGTAGAAAAATATGACAAAACATAAAAAGTTAATGTTTTGGGAATTATTCCAGTGTAGAGGATTTTAAAATAAAACAGGGGAAAAAGTGACGTATGGGAAAAAATGAAAAAACAGCTATTACACCGGTTCGGTCAGAAGATTACCCGGAATGGTATCAGCAGGTAGTAAAGGAGTCAGATCTGGCTGAGCAGTCCCCGGTACGAGGCTGTATGGTCATAAAACCTTGGGGTTATGCCCTTTGGGAAAACATTCAGCATGTTCTGGATGATATGTTCAAGGCTACAGGTGTAAAAAATGCATATTTTCCGCTTTTTATTCCACTTGAGTTTCTTGAAAAAGAAGCTGAACATGTGGAAGGTTTTGCAAAAGAGTGTGCTGTTGTTACTCACCACAGGCTGGAAAAAGGTCCGGACGGCGGGCTTGTTCCGGCTGGTAAACTCGCAGAACCTTTGGTTGTAAGACCTACTTCAGAAACTATTATCGGAGATTCATTTGCAAAGTGGGTGTCAAGTTATCGTGACCTTCCTGTCCTTATAAATCAGTGGGCAAATGTTGTACGCTGGGAAATGAGGACTAGGATTTTTTTAAGAACCAGTGAGTTTTTATGGCAGGAGGGCCATACAGTTCATGCTACCAGTCAGGAAGCAATAGAACGAACTGATATGATGCTGGATGTTTATGAGAAGTTTGCACAGGAGTATCTTGCCATACCGGTAATTAAGGGAAGAAAATCCCCTTCCGAGAGATTTCCAGGGGCGGTAGATACCATGTGCATAGAAGCAATGATGCAGGACCGAAAAGCATTACAGGCAGGAACTTCGCATTTTCTGGGACAGAATTTTGCAAAGGGATCAGAAATTAAGTTCCAGTCTGTTGATGAAAGCGAAGTATATGCCTGGACAACATCATGGGGTGTTTCTACAAGACTTATCGGCGGGCTTATTATGACACATGGTGATGACGATGGGATAATAATGCCCCCTATGGTTGCATCTTCGCACATCGTTCTTTTACCAATATACAGAAAACCTGAGGATAAAGTCAGGGTAATGGAGTTTACAGAAGCTTTGGCAAAGGAACTTAGAGACAAATATTATCACCACAGAAGGCTTTCTGTAGATATTGATTCACGTGAGATAGGTGGAGCAAGGGGATGGGACTGGATAAAGAAAGGTATTCCGGTTCGAGTCGAAATAGGCCCAAGAGATATTGATAATAACTCAGTTTTTGTTGCAAGGCGTGACAAAAAGCACAAGGATAAAGAATCGGTTGAGCGTGATCGTTTTATTGATAAAATCACAGAAATTCTTGATGACATTCAGATTAACCTTTACAATAGAGCCCTTGCTTACAGGGAAGAAAATACTATACCAATTGATGATAAAAAAGAGTTTTATGAGTTTTATACTCCAAAAAACCGTGATAAACCCGAAATTCACGGTGGGTTTGCCATGTCACACTGGTGCGGCTCAGAAGAGTGTGAGGCAAAGATAAAAGAAGAGTTGAAGGTTACAATACGCTGCATTCCAATTGATGATAATTTGACTGAAAATGGAAAGTGCATATGCTGTAATAGTGCAAGTGATAAACGGGTTGTATTTGCCAAGGCTTACTAAGGGATTGAATAAATACAATACAAATTAGTGCTCTGAAAAACAGACTTATTCTGCAGAACTCTAAATCAAGCTCAACTATACAAATACTGAAACTTTAATAATAAAACTGATGATTCGTATAAACGACATACTTGATAAAATTACTGATTATAATCCTGAAGCAGATCTTGATCTTATAAGACGTGCTTATGTTTATTCTGCAAGAGTTCATGAAGGGCAGGTACGCCTGTCAGGTGAACCGTATCTGGCCCATCCTCTTGAAGTTGCTGGAATACTAGCTGATATGAACCTGGATGTAGTGAGTGTTGCTGCCGGTTTTCTGCATGATGTGATTGAAGATACTCATGCAAGTCAGGAAGAAATCGAAGATGTTTTTGGCGGTAGTGTTGCACATATAGTCTCGGGAGTAACAAAAATAAGCAGCCTTTCCTTTCAGAGTTCACAAGAAAGACAAGCCGAAAGCATCAGGAAGATGATTCTTGCAATGGCTGATGATATACGGGTTATTCTGATTAAACTAGCTGACAGAATGCATAACATGAGGACTCTTCAGTTTCACAGTGAAGAAAAGCAACTGAAAATTGCAATGGAGACTATGGATATCTATGCTCCTATTGCGGGGCGCCTCGGAATAAACTGGATAAAAAGCGAACTTGAAAATACAGCATTTATGTATATTCAGCCAAAAGAACATGACAATATAAAAAACCTTGTAAATATAGGTCTTGAGGACCGTGAAAAGCAGGTTGAGGTAATCAAGGAATTTATAATTAAGAATATGAATGAGGTCGGTCTTAAATGCACCATAAAAGGACGTCATAAACAGTTTTACAGTATTTATCAAAAAATGCAAAATCAGGAGCTTGAGTTTGAAGATGTTTATGATATCTTTGCTGTCAGAATTATACTTGATACTGTTAATCAGTGCTATGAGGCCCTTGGAATCATTCATGCATTGATGAAGCCGATCCCTAAAAAATTTAAGGATTACATCGGAATTCCCAAGGCAAACATGTATCAGTCTCTTCATACAACTGTAATAGGTCCTTCGGGCAACCGTATTGAAATACAGATACGTACTGAAAAAATGGATAAAGTGGCTAAAGCCGGAATTGCTGCTCATTGGAGCTATAAAGAAGGTCGTGTTGTTGATGAGAAGGTCGTAAAGTCTTTTGCATGGATACAAGACCTTGTTGAAAATCAGGCAAATGTTAAAGATCCTGATGAATTTATGGAAAATGTCAGGATTGATCTATTTCCTGGTGAAATATATGTTTTTACACCCAACGGGGACATAAAAACCCTTCCAAAAGGAGCTACTCCTGTTGATTTTGCATATATAATTCATACCGAGGTTGGAAATCAATGTACCGGCGCCAAGGTAAACGGGCGTATGGTATCACTACCACATAAATTAAAAACAGGAGATAGAGTTGAAATTATCACGTCTAAGGGGCACACCCCAAGTAAGGACTGGCTTAATTTTGTTAAGACTGTAAAGGCAAGGTCAAGAATAAGGCAATGGATTAAGGTTCAGGAGAAAGAAAGGAGTGTAACTCTCGGTAGAGAGCTGTGTGAAAAGGTGTTCAGAAAACACAATCTTAATTTTAAAACGCTTTCAAAATCCAAAGAAATGAACAGGGTGTTAAAGATTTTTGGTGTCAGCGCCGTTGAAGATTTAATTGCCAACGTGGGTTATGGGAAAAATACTCCCCTCCAGGTTGTTCGAAAATTCCTTCCAAAAACAGAAATCGAAGAAAATAAGGACAAGAAGGACAAGAAGGACAAGAAAGATAAGAAGGCTGCAGTCACAACAGCTAAAGAAAGACCCGGAGAAGGTGTGATAGTGACAGGGGTCGGGGATGTACTAGTAAGGTTCGGGAAATGCTGTCAGCCGGTTCCAGGGGATTTGATAACAGGTTATATTTCACGTGGTCATGGGGTCACTATACATCGTGCTAATTGTATCAATGCTCTGAAAATGACGCCTGAAAGAAAAGTTGAAGTGGAGTGGACAAAAAAACCCTCGGATGTCTATCCGGTTAAGATTCATGTTCGTTCCTATGACAGATTCGGGCTACTTGCAGATATTACCAAAAGTATAAGCAGTAACAATGCGAACATACTCTCTGCAAAAACAGAGATTGAGAAAAACAATAATGTCGGGTGCTTTTTTTCTATTACTGTTAACAGCACTGAACACTTAAAGAAAATTCTGGCGGCAATTAATAAGGTTAAAGATGTTTTTGAAGTCAAAAGGCTGGGTATCTAAGTACTTCGAAAGTTTAATATTGAGAATTGGAAAATTTAAGGAATTCAAATGGTTAGTATGGACTTGATGTAATAACCATGCTCCGAAAATTTTCAATTCCCAAGTGTCGCGACCTATCTTTGATATTCATTTTTATTCAAGGAGCCTTAACTACAAGGCCGGACTTAATACAATTTGTACAAACACTCATTTTCTGAACCTTTCCGTTATAAACGGCTCTTACGCTCTGAAGATTCGGATTAAAACGACGTTTTGTAACATTATGCGCATGGCTTACGTTGTTTCCAACCATTGGTTTTTTTCCGCATACTTTACATTCTTTAGACATAACTTTTCTCCTTAACAAAATATTCGATAATAACTGAGTTTTTCAATTTTTAAAAAGGGGGTATTTGGAAACGGCCCTTTTTACATAATCCCCAGATAAGGTTATGGGTTAAATGTTGACCCTTAAGATAGCAGGTGTATTCAGGTGTTTATATCTTATTGCCTTTTCTTGAAATTAAATTCCGCCTGTAAGCGGAGATCATTTTTCAATAGTATCAAAGAGACTGCTTTTACACCAATATTTCACGTGTGTAAAGTGTTTATTCTTCTTTTTCTTCCGGTACCTCTTTTTTTATCAATTCTTCGCACAAAGAGATGTATTGGAGAGCCTTTTGGTGAACATTACTGTCAGGATGGTTTTTGACAACCAGCTGGAAGCGGTTTAATGCAGCTTTGTAATGTTTTCTTTTAAAGTAATACATTCCAATATAGAATTCATTTTCAGTCAGACTCTTTTTAGACACTTCAATATATTCTTTTGCTCTCGATAAATAATCAGTTTCCGGGAACTGTGTTATAAGACGGCTAAAGACCTTAATAGCGTTTCTTGCCGAGTCCTGATCCCGGTCCGGTGTGTCAAGCTGGATGAAATGACAATATCCGATCTGAAATATGACATATTCAATTGCTTCATTGCGCGGGTGAAGGCGTTCAAAATCTTCATATGCAAAAATTGCATCCTCGTATTTATTCCCATGGAAATATGAATCAGCGATTTTCAATTCTGCAAGAATGGCGTATTTACTGAATGGATACCAGTCCTTAAGTTTTTCAAATACAACAATTGCGCCAACGTAATCCCCCCCATTGAATTCTTTCATTCCTTCTTCTACGAATTCTTCCACAGACTTTTCTTCCGGATCCAACGAAGCACAGCCTGTGAAAATAATGGTGAAAGATAAAACAAAAAGTAAAAGTGTAATAATTCGTTTCATATTATATATTCTCTATGTAGTGTCCAACTGAAAAGGCAGCTATTGACCCGTCACCGACAGCTGTTGAAACCTGTCTTAAGGGTGTATTTCTTACATCTCCTGCCGCATATACTCCAGATATAGAAGTTTCCATCTTATCATTCACAATAATAAAACCTGACTCATCAAGTTTTACAGAATTTTCAAGAAAAGCTGTGTTCGGGTTTATTCCTACCCAGATAAAACATCCGTCGGCTTGTATTTCCTGAGTGTTGCCGGTTTTAACATTTTCTACTTCAACCTTTTCAACACCGAAAATTCCACCCTGAATACTTGTCACAATGGAGTCCCAGACAATTTCAAGCTTTTCATTTTCAAGGGCACGTTCCTGAAGAATTTTTGTGGCTCTTAACTGGTCTCTACGATGAACAAGATAGACTTTTTTTGCAAACTTGGTTAAAAAGGTGCTTTCCTGTACTGCTGTATCTCCACCACCAACAGCAACCACTGTTTTTTCTCTGAAAAAGGGTCCATCACAGGTTGCGCAAAAGGACACGCCTTTGCCGAAAAAAGAATCTTCTCCGGGGATATTGAGCTTGCTCGGGTTTGCGCCTGTAGCCAGGATGATAGTATGAGAGGATATTTCTCTATCACTCAATTTAATTATTTTTACAGGGTTAGTGAGATCAAGTGCTGTCACATCGTTGGTTTCTATCTCCAGGCCGAAACGTTTTGCCTGTTCTGTCATGTTTTCGGTCAGGTCGCTACCTGATATACCTTCAGGAAAACCAGGATAGTTTTCGATCCAGTCAGTTACAAGGATCTGGCCCCCTATTGCAGCTTTTTCTAACAAGATAACCTTAAGTCTTGCTCGAGCTGCATAAAGACCTGCTGTGAGACCTGCCGGGCCACCGCCAATAATTACAAGATCGTATTCTGGATTGTTCATTACTATAATTCCTAAATGATATTGTTTATAGCTTCTTCAAGTTTTGTTTTTGGAACCATGCCGACTATTTGATCTATTACTTCTCCGTTTTTAAAGAAAATAAGTGTGGGGATTGATCTTATCTCAAATTTACCTGGTGTAACAGGGTTGTCATCAACATTGCATTTAGTAAATTTAATTTTATCACTAAATGAACCGGCAAGGTCTTCAATTACAGGAGAAATGGCTTTGCATGGACCGCACCATGGAGCCCAGAAATCAACCAGAACAGGTTTTTCCGACTGTAAAACTTCAGTTTCAAAGTTATTGTCATTAATTTCCAATACACTCTCAGCCATAATTAAATATCCTTTCTATAACCTATCCCCAAAACAGATTTAACGTCCGGCTGCTGTTTTACCTTTCAATTTAAAATGCTCACACACAAAGTGCATGATACGCTTTCTTATCGGCAGGTGCCTTGCTACCGAACCCTATCTGAATTTTTTAAGATGGGTCCTAAATAAAGAGTTTATAAAATCTACTTATTATAATTATGCAACTATGTGTTGTCAACCTTCTCTATCTTATCTTTCAACAAAGATAATTCTTTGCCGGTTTTTATGCATCGAGTCTGAATATCTTTTATTTTTTCAGACATATTTTTCTTGTCAATTTTTTTTTCAATAACTAGTTCCGAAAATCTGGAAAGGTCTAAAGCATATTCTTGAAAGCGGCTGAGAAGGTCTTCATAAAGGGTGTTTGAAACAGCTACAACAAGTTTGAAAAAATATTGAAATTTAATATTCTCCTTGTAGTTATTAAGATGAAAACCTATGGATTTTTCTGTTTCTCGTTTCATACTTGCTATACCGTCTTCAAGAGCCCTTGTTGATTCTTCAAGCGGGGCATTAACCGGCTTCTTTAAAAACTTTTTTAAGCTCCTGATTATATTATATAAACCGAGGCGCATTATGGCTTCAGTTTTAATCCTGGTATTGTAACGCATAACCGCAATTGCCGGGGGAAGTTTTATTCCAATTATTTTTTTAATAGTTTCAAGGTCTTGTGTTTTTATGTTCCGGTGTTTTTCAAAAAAAGGCTCAATTCCAAAACTGCTTACAGCATTCTGGTATTCATCGATGGCGTCATGGACAATAAGATGATACGATTTCGCAATCGATTCCATATAACTCAGCATGTTTTCTTCTTCATTTTTTACAAACCCGAAGATTTTTGGATTTATTTTTTCTGTAATAAAAGTATCAAGCGTGTGTTTAAACTCCTGGTATACAAGGTAAAGTGTGTTTGAAAAACCTGTCGCTTTAAGATCTGCATTATATTTTTCAATGGATACCCTGTAATTTCTTATAAAAGAGGTAATATCATCCTGGATTTCTCCTGAACGGTTATCAAAAAAACGATCTGAATTTTTTTTCATTTCCTTTTTTATTTTTTCTGCTGAACCTTCAAGGGTTTGTTTTATCATGCCACCGATACGGTTCATTTTTTCCTGGTGTATATTAACTTTTTCAATTATTGCATTTGCACCGGCTGCATCCTTTGAAAGTATTTTAAGGTTTAAATCAATCCATTGATGCAAATCGGTTTTTATAACCTCAATTCTTTCAAGATGATTTTTGAGAAGCAGGGAATATCTTTCTCCTACAAGTTTTCCCAAAAAAGCGTCATCAAAATTTGTGGTCTCCTTATTTGAAAAAGACAGGAGGTCCTCTTCATTTTTCCACTGATCAAATCTCATAAGATCTTTACGTGAAAGATCATTACGGTTTTCATTAAACAGATTATAAAGTGCTGAAAATGTATAAATTTCAGGATTCGGCCTGATAAGAGATATCTCCTCTCTGATTTTCTCAATAAGTGTTTTCAGTTCTTTTAATGATTCATGTTCGAAAAAATCACAGTTAATAACAAAAAGGATATTATCAATAATACCCATTTTTTTTATCATTGACAGAAATTTGATATCAGCTCTTCTGAGACCGGTTCTGCTGCTGATTACATAGATCAACAGATTTGTAAGTAATAAATAATCCTGAATCATTGCGAGGTGGAGAGGGTTCGGCGAGTCACTTCCCTGGCAGTCTGCAATTTCCAGATATACGTCATCCCGGCTGGATTTAATTTCAAGGAGTATATCCTTTAAGTAGACAGCCAGATTTTCATTTCCTACGAAGGCTTTATGTTCAGCTAACTTATCATCTTTAAAAACCTTTATAGTTGTTTCAAGGGATACGATATCTTTGATATCCTCATATCCTTTCAGGTAAGAGGACATAATAACGATACTGATATTACGGGTGTCATCGGTAATCAACTGCGAATTGCCTAATGTGCTGATTGACTTTTCAAGCATAATACGATCATCTTTATTTCTTATATCAAACCTGTTGTCTTTAGAAGAATGAGACATGGACGGAAACAGAATCATTGCCTGTTCGATATCCTCGTTCACCTCATTCCACGATTTGAAATAGAGTTTTGCCGTATTCCTTTTGCCGTAGCGAATTCTTGTAACAATTGATGTGACAACACCTGCTCCCCGTTTTAAATAATCCCCTTTAAAAAGAGAATTAACAAGTGTGCTTTTTCCGGATTTTATTGGGCCGATTGTACCAACTCTGAATATTTCCTCAGAAAGGTGTTTATCAATACCCATACAAATGTTGTTCCAGTTTTTAAATTTGTGGTTGGAACCCTCAATTATTAGATTAATATCTGAAATAAGTGATATAATATCTGCATTTATTTGTAATAGTTCATTTTTCAGTAAGTTATATGAGTTCATGTTTTTTCCCGGTACGTTTAATTTTGATGGCGTCGTAAAAAGTCTCCATCTACCGCGTTATAGTGTTTGGCCGGACTTTCGACATGCTACATGTATGCCTTCACTCATGGCCAAATCCTATTCCTTGTATATGAAGATTTTTACTTAGCCATCGGTTACACTTTTTACGAGTTCATAAATTTTAATGGCGTGGTAAAATATCTCCACCTAATATATTATATTCGGATGAGCAGAATCTCAATATACTACATGGATGCCCTCATTTATGGTCAACTACTATATCTTGTATATAAAACTTTTTACTTAACCATTGGTTGTACTTTTTACGAGTCATCAATTCTTTTACCAAAAAAATCACACTTTTTTTGGTGTTTAATAAGTTTTAGAATAAAAAACTTGATAAATTCAACATATTATGATTTAATATTCTATTATTATTAATAAAAAAAAGGTGAAAATAAATCTATGTCAGAAAAACATCCTGAATGCCCGCTTTATAATCCGTTAAATTGCAAAGAGTATTATAATCCTAAACTCTGCGCTTTTGTCAGGAAAGATAAGGAGTGTCTTAAAAAAAAGAAACCCAAACCTAAGAAAAAAGATGCTGAATAGGAAGGAATAAATGAATTATAGACCTAAAGGTGTGTCTTTGTGTTTCTGCTTTAGCTATGATTTCAATTTTTATTATTGATTTTAATGGCTATATACAGATGATGGTAACTACACCTAATGGGCATGTTAAAGCTGATTTCTTAACTGCTTTTTAGTACATGCATTTTGCGCTATATTTTCCGTTTTTCTATTTTTTACACCATATTTTTTAAGGTGAATATTTAAAATCAGCACTTTCCATTTTTTAATCAGGCATGCCCTGCCGTATTTGATAACATAGACGGATCTACACCCATTTTTTTTATCGTTTCTTCCCAGCATTCAACTACAGGAATATCAAAAATAATATCATCGGATACCGGGCATGTAAGCCAGGTATTTTGCATTATTTCGTATTCAAGCTGACCCTGACCCCAACCGGCACATCCTAAGAATATCATTGATGATTCCGGTCCGTTGCCCAGAGCAATGGCCTCAAGTATACTTCTTGTATTGCTCATTGCAAGGGTGGGAGTTATTTGAAGAGAGCCTTCCCATTTATTTGGTGCATTATGAAGTATCATGATTTCATTAATATGCACCGGGCCGCCAATGTGGATAGGAAGTGACTCCGCCATAGGAATGTAATCTATCTTCAGCTCTTCAAAAACACTTTTTCCGGTCAGAATCGGGTGAGTTTTGTTTATTACAATACCCATAGCTCCCGCCGGAACATGTTCGCAAATACATGTTACCGATTTAGAAAAATTGGGATCTGGTAATCCAGGCATGGCAACTATAAAATGTCCTTTTAAAGATGCCGGATTTTTTTCACCCATATTTCCCTCGTTTATTTTTTTTTAAATCTATAATAAGGTTATTTTTAAAATATAAAAAGCCTTTTTTAATAATTGTCAATAACTTCTAAAAAATACTTTCAACAAAAAATATTGTCAAGAACACAAAAACAATCCGTTTATAAAATTGTCGAACTCGTAAAAAGTATAACCGATGGCATAGTAAATTGAGATTATCAGAAAAGGATAGGCCATGATCAGAAGAACAAAAAATATCAGCACTATGCGAAATGATATAGTTGAAATATTCTTTTCCGGTCTTAAAGCAGTTGAACCAGGTGCTGCAATCAAAAAATATTGCCGCGTTGATGGTGAAGAATTCATAATCGGCGAGCAGTCATATGATCTCAAAAACTATAGTAATATTTTTATTGTCGGAGCCGGTAAAGGAACTGCACCAATGGCATCGGCAGTTGAAGAAATTCTTGGAGAAAAGATCTCAGGAGGTATCATTAATGTAAAATACGGTCATGTAACTGAACTTGAACGAATAAAGATGAATGAAGGTGCTCATCCTGTACCTGACCTGAACGGTCAACATGGAGCTGATGCGATTCTTGATCTTGTTAAAAAAGCCGGCAGAAATGATTTAGTAATAATGTTGATATCAGGCGGCGGATCCGCTTTGCTGCCGCTCCCGGTCCAGGGACTGACACTTGAAGACAAGCAGGATACAATTCGGGAACTACTTGCCTGTGGTGCATCCATAGGTGAAATAAATACAATTAGAAAACATACCTCCAGGATTAAAGGGGGGCAACTTGCACAGGCCGCTTTTCCTGCAGTATTAGTATCCTTGATACTTTCAGATGTAGTTGGTGATAGTCTGGATGTGATATCTTCAGGGCCTACAGTGCCGGACTCGAGTACATATTTAGATTGCATGAAAATTATTGAAAAATATGAAATAAAAAACTCCCTTCCGAAAAGGGTTGTCAGGCATATTGAAGACGGCTTATCCGGTAAGATTTTGGAAACGCCTAAAAGAGGTGATAAGGTCTTTGAAAAGACATATAATCTGGTGGTCGGAAGTAATATGGAAGCTGTTATTGCTTCAATGGAAAAAGCTGAGAACCTTAAGTACAACACCATTGTTCTTTCATCCATGATTGAAGGTGAGACAAGAGATGTAGCTCGTGTGCATAGTGCAATTGCAAGGGAAGTTCTGAAGACCGGGTATCCTGTTTCTCCTCCAGCCTGTATTCTTTCCGGAGGAGAAACCACTGTCACTATCAGGGGTAAAGGAAAGGGTGGAAGAAACCAGGAGTTTGTTCTGGCATCAGTTCAATATATTGACGGGGAAGATAATATAGTTGTTTTAAGCGGAGGAACTGATGGAAATGATGGGCCCACAGATGCTGCCGGGGCAATTGCTGATAATAAAACTTTAGAAAAATCGAAAGCTCTTGGGATTGACCATGAGAGTTTTCTTTTAAATAATGATTCTTACAATTTTTTTAAACAGCTTGAAGACCTATTCATAACAGGGCCAACCAACACCAATGTAATGGATCTAAGGATTATTCTTGTCAGTTAATTTTCTTTTAAAATCAGTTTTATCTGCCATATGCATCATCAATCCTGACTATGTCTTCTTCTCCAAGAAAATTTCCGGTACGAACCTCGATAATCTGAAGTGTTGTCTTTTCCTTATTCTCAAGCCGGTGGGGAACACCTATAGGGATAAAGGTGGACTCATCTTCACTTAGAATAAACTTTTCGTCTCCTTTTGTTACTGAGGCTATACCTTTTACTACAACCCAGTGCTCCGATCTGTGATGATGTTTCTGGAGTGAAAGTTTCCCGTCAGGTTTTATTGTTAGTTTTTTGACTTGAAACCTTTCAGAGGTGTCTATGGTTTCGTAAGAGCCCCATGGCCTGAATACTTTCCTGTGATAAAGAGTCTCTTCTCTTTCTTTCTTCTTTAATTTCTCTACAAGTTGTTTTACGTCCTGTACCCTGTTGCGTGGAGATATAAGAACGGCGTCTGCGGTTTCGACAACGATATGGTTTTCAAGGCCTACGGCAGCAATAAGCCTGTTATCAGCATGAAAGAAGGAATTTTTTACATCCTTTATAAGCACGTCTCCATGAACGACATTTTTATTATTATCTTTTTTACCAATTTGCCATAGAGCATCCCATGATCCGATATCGCTCCATCCTGCCTCTAAAGGTACCATTACTCCAACTTCAGTCTTTTCCATGACAGCATAATCTATTGAGTCCGATGGACAGGCTTTAAAGGAGTTTTCGTCCAGGCGGAAAAAATCAAGATCAGTTTCTCCATGTTCAAAGGCAGATTTGCATGAGTTCACAATATCAGGCACAAATTTTTCCAATTCTTCAAGAACGCGTGAAGCTTTAAACAGGAACATACCGCTGTTCCAATAGTACTCCCCGGAATTAATATATTTTTGTGCTGTTTCAATGTCCGGTTTTTCAACAAATTCTTTTATTGTATATGCTTCAGATTTTTCAAGAAGGGCGTTTTTTTTTATGTATCCATATCCTGTTTCCGGTCCATCAGGAACAATTCCGAATGTTAAAAGATTTCCATTTTCAGCAATGCTTAAGCCTTGGCCTATTGCTTTATGAAATGCTTCAACGTTTTGAATAAAATGATCAGCCGGAAGCACAAGGATAAGAGAGTCAGAATCAATTGTTAATGCTTTAAGCGCGGCAACAGCAACAGCAGGCGCTGTATTTCTTCCAATTGGTTCAAGGATAATTGAAGCATCTCCGACATTTATAGCTTGAAGCTGTTCGGCAACCATAAATCTGTGATCTTCGTTACATAATATAATAGGGCTGCCTGCGTCTTCAAAGTCAATTACGCGCAGGACTGTGTCCTGTAACATCGTATGTTCATTAACGAGATCAAGAAGCTGTTTGGGATATAAAGCTCGTGATAGCGGCCATAGGCGTGTGCCGGATCCGCCCGCGATAATTACCGGGATTATCATTTTTTATCCTTCAGGAAAATTGAATAATCTTATTATTAACAAACAACAAACCATGGGTTAAGAAGGTCCTGCTTATTATAAACAAGGGGTTTGTCCGAGCCATGAATCAAAATTGTCGCTCCTGCATACTCGGCAATTGCATGACCTGCAGCTGTATCCCACTCTCTGGTAGGCCCCAGACGCGGATATATATCGGCCTTTCCTTCAGCAATAAGGCAGAATTTTAGTGAACTTCCTGCGGAGATAAATTCAACATTGCCCTTTTCCTGTCGTTTGGTTTCCACGAATTTGCTAAGTTCAGGAGTCGGATGAGAGCGACTTCCTACAATTTTATAAGGTTCCGAATGTGAAGAGTTTTCCTTTATCGGTTTTTTTTCAAGCTGTTCGGAACGGTTGATAATTTCATCTAAGGAGAGTTCTTGAAAAGTATCTGAATAATCAATATCCAGCTTATAAGAGCCTATACCCTGCATTGCAAAATAAAGTGTATTTTTGACAGGTACAAGCAATACCCCAAGTACAGGTTTTCCGTTTTTTACAAGTGCGATATTTACGGTAAACTCGCCGTTCCTTTTGATAAACTCCTTGGTTCCGTCAATCGGGTCAACTATCCATAAAGTATCCCAGTTTTTTCTTTCTTCATAACTGACATCCTTTCCTTCCTCGCTCAGTATAGGAATGTGAAATTTTGACAGGTATGACTTAATTATTTTATGGGAAAGTTTATCAGCTGTAGTTAAGGGTGAATCGTCAGACTTCAGCTCAATCTTAAAATCGGTGCTATATACTTCAAGAATGGCTTTTCCTGCTGATAACGATGCCTGAATAGATTTTAATAAATATGATTTCATGCTGTTTTTATTATATTTGTTTTAAAGTAATGAATTCAGTTGGAAAAAGAACCCGGAAATGTAAATAAACTTGCAGATTCTACCAGAAAACCGCTCATATTAACAGCAAAGATTTTTTATAATAAAAATTCATAAGGGTTTCAGGAAAAAGGATTATCCCAAAACCAGGGGCATGTATGAGAAACCTTAAAGCCTATCAGGAATCAGCATCAAATGTGATTGAGGCAATAGCATGATACGGAATCATAACCAGATTGCCTTTATTATCATTTACAATAACTTCATAACCTGCATTACTCTGCTCAACCTGTATTATAGTTCCTGACATATTTTTTCCTGAAACCAGTTCTATTTCAATTTTCATACTATAGGTAATAAGATGTTGAAAATTCAGATGGTGGCCACCGCTTATCTGTAGATCATGCTGAACTGCGTCAAGGTATGCCTTGTTTGTTGCCCTTAATCTAGTCGCGACGATATTAAGAAGGTTGTCAAGTACCTTCAGGCCCGCTGCCGGGTTCTTTTCATAGAATGAGTCAAAGTCCGAACGTGTTAAATCCAGAATCACGGAATCCTGTTCTACGTAAGCAGAAGCCGAGCGTCCTGAACGGTCAATGAATGAAATATCTCCAAATACGCAGCCGCTTTCAGCTGTAAGAAGTGCCTTTTCAATATCACCAAGCATAACCCATCTTTTAAGAGTGACCATTCCTGAGTTAACAATATATAGCCTGTCGCCTTCATCTCCTTCTTTAAAAACATAATCTCCAGTTGAAAATGTATTTTCCTTAAAACAGTCGAGAAAAAGTTTTATCTCATTCTCATTTAGATTGCGCATCAGTTCGCTTGTTTCCAGATTAGTTATTTCACCCATTTTTCCCCCTTTCCCGAAAGGATAGAAATGTTTTGTTTTACGCGGCAAGATCTTTAAATAACCGACTTGTTGAACAAAAAATTATATTATTCAAAGGTTTATGAACATAATTATGTTATATTAATCTTATTTGGCAATTCAAAAACAATATATTTATCAGAAAGCGTAAGATGAGATCAGAAAACGTGATGAGCTTTGCATATAGGAAAAAATAGTATAAGATAATGAAAAGGTAAAGGTTTTTTTATTATACAAAGAAGCGGGGTTTAAAAATTTTGAATGTAAATTCCAGTTCACAGGAATCAGTTTGTCTGCGTTGCGGGACTTGTTGTATGAAGGGTGGACCTTCTTTTCATTATACTGATAAAGAGCTTATAGATAATGGATCAATTCAGGCAAGTTACCTTTATACTATCAGGAAAGGTGAATTAGCACATGATAATGTTAAAGGCGGTTT
>JABHLN010000061.1 GCA_018693105.1 Desulfobacterales bacterium
TGCAAAGCGTCTTGGATTTCCCGATCCGTTAACAACCGGATATAAGGCGCTCGAAAGAGTTTTCGAGCTTATTTATCTTGACCATGAGGATCATGCCAAAGTGATTAGCGCCATTCCCGGAACAACCCGGGAAATTATTGAAAAGTCGGGCATTTCGGAAGAGAGGACAAGGGAAATAATCAAGATGTTCATAGACCGGGGAGGGTTGTCAGGGCATTCAAAAAAACCCGGAAAACTAGTGTTCCCTGTTAATATTGGTAACCTCAAAGAATTCAACGCGAACTTTCCTGATGCTCCAAAGGAGTTTCATGAACTTATGGACGTTCTCTTCTTTGAAGAGATTCATAAAGACTTGGAAATGCTTAATTTTGTGAAGATTCTTGATAAAGCGTCAGTTGTGAGGGTTTTACCTGTTGATGAAACGGTAAACCAGGAAAACAAGATAATGGATATTGATTCTGCACATGCCATATTTGATAATGCGGATCTCATATCAGCCGTGCCCTGCGGATGCCGTGTAGGGTCAAAGGTTGCTAATAGAAAGGCTAATGATAGAGAAACTGACTGCCCCGCCCCAAAAGATTTAAATATTTGTTTTCAGACAAACTCCCATGCAGCCCGGGTATTAAAACGTGATATTGGAGGGGAAAAAATAACAGCAGAAGAAGCTAAAAGGCGTCTGGATCTTACCGAGGAAGCCGGGCTTATTCATATGGTTGCAAATGTAGTTGATAAAAGCAATTCATATATTCTTTGCAATTGTTGTTCATGCTGCTGTTCAGGGGTCTACTGGATTAACAGCGGATATGGTGGGTTGTATGCACCATCTCGTTTCGGGATAAAACTTGATACCCAGGCATGCTCAGGATGTGGTGACTGCGAAGAACGGTGCCAGTTTAGTCTCATAAGCTTTAACGATGAAGATACAACGCCTGTAATAGAATTTGATAAATGTTATGGATGTGGAAATTGTGTTATTACATGTCCTGAAGAGGCTCTCAGCCTTGAAGAGGTTCGCGCAAAGGACCATATTCATGAAGAAGATACATATTTTGTCTAATTGATGGCGTCGTATAAAGTCTCCATCTACTGCGTTATATTCTTTGGCCAGACGTTCGACATACGACATGTATGCCTTCACGCCCAACCAAAGAATATGCCTTGTAGATGAAGATTTATACTTAGCCATCGTATATGAATACTTATACTTAGTAGTTTGTTATTCTTTTTAAGGTGACATCAATATTATAATAGAGGATTATTATGGAATTACATAAACCATTGGTGGAATTTGCAAAGAAACTTGGGTTCCCCGATCTTGGAACACCCGGGGGAAAAGCATTTTCAAGAATTCTGGAACTGATATTTGATGGTGAAGATGACCATAAAATATTGGAAGTAATACCCGGAACTATAGAGCAATTAACTGAAAAGTCAGGGCTTCCAGAGGAAACGGTCCGTGAAATTGTGGACAGACTTTTTCTTCGCGGCGGTATTACTGTTCCGCCGGGCAAACTCGACAAGTATACTTTTACTGCAACTGTCCCACATTTTAAAGATGATACCGTGCTTTGGCCGGATGCACCTCAGGAATTCTACGAGTTATGGGAGGAACTTTATCGTAATGAGGGTATTAAAAAAGGGACTGAAATGGAGGAAATAACAAGTTTCCTTGATAGAATTTCGCCTGTCAGAGTGCTGGCCGTTGAAGAAACTGTCACACCTCAAAATCGTGTGCTTGATATTGATTCTGCGCAGAAAATTATTAAAGAGGCTGAACTGATTACTGCGGTTCCTTGTGTATGTCGTATTCAGGCAAGTAAAAACGGACTTGGCGATGATTGTCCGGCGCCTGAAAAATCAACATGTATGCAGACAAATATATATGCGGAACGTATCATAGCAAGGGGCCTTCATGAAATATTAACAAACGAGGAAGCTCTTGAAAGACTTGAAGAGGCGGAAAAAGCAGGCCTGGTTCACTTTGTAAATAATGTAAAGACTGAAGATAATTCATATATCATGTGCAACTGCTGCTCATGCTGCTGTCTTGGTGTATATTATGTAAATAAGGGGTATGAAGGCATGTATGCGCCTTCACGGTTCAGAGTAACGCTTGATACTGATGCATGCAGCGGCTGTGGTACATGTGTTGACAGATGCCAGTTCTTACTAATTTCAATGGAAAACGGTGATGATGTCCCTGTGATCGATGCAGACCGTTGTTACGGATGCGGTAACTGTGTATTGACATGCCCTGAGGAAGCGATGACCCTTGAAGAGGCCCGTCCTGAAGATTTTGTCGGGGAGAACAATTTTTTTTGAGAAAGGTTATATTTTTCAACCACACGCGTACCCATACTAAAATAAATTTTTTTGTTCTACCGACCCTGTATAACAAATAGATTTAATCCCTTTTATTTATCTTTAATCCTGGCAACATAAATGGAATAAACGCTCCCAGGTAAAGCATTGGCCTTAATGGGATGGAATAACGAGGCAAAGGTGCCAGAATAGTATGGATGGCTGTAAAATAAAATAGTAAACTAATAACAAGCAGGCCGATATCCACAGATATTTGAGAGGTGGAACCGCCGGACTTCGATATTAAAACTAAACCGGCAAATCCGGCCATTGTCATTATTATAAGAATTGGGTGCAGTATTTTCATTACTTTATGAATAGCGCCGGCAAATGCACTTGTTTTGAATAATGAGTTTTTCACAGGATAAATATAAACATCTTCATAACCCTGAAGAACATCCCAGGACCAGAACATTGCCGGTTTTCCAGCTATGTACCAGTTAAGGTATTTCATTGGGCTTTTTTTTGCCCTTTGCCATAAAGTGGTAAATGCAAGTCCCAGATCAGATGTCATTTCATCGTATTTCTTGTCTTCTGCATAAGGGAATCCTTTTTGTGAGTCGGTTTTATATATCAGGCCAGGATAAAAACCCAAAACTAATGCACGGGAAAAAAGACTGCTTTTATCATAAATGATCGTGGTACGGCTTTTTTTCCATAATTCCCATGGTGCTATGGCGGTAATTATTCCCAGGATTAATAGCATTGATACAAGTATACGTTTTGGCGGTTTTTTTATAAAAAAAACATATGGAATAATAAAAACAGGAAATAACATTAATGCAGGGCGCACCAGGCATGCTATTCCCATGATAAATGATGCGGCAAAGAAAAAAAACGGCCGGGGATTTTCCAATGCCTCTGCCATAATAAGTATTGCAGCTGTCATAATAAAGGTGAAAAGGGTTTCTGTGAGAAAGTATGAGGTTGTTGCAATCAAATGAGGCGAAAATGCGGTCAGTATAGCAGCGCCTGTCGCCGCCCATAAAGGCAGGAATCGTATGCCGATTGCAAATACTATTATTGCCGTGAGACTTCCAAGAATAATCTGTGTGAAAATGATCATGGCATAGGAGGTATTTAGATCTTTAAACACTTTTAAAAATGCAGCAATGAAAAATGGATATCCGGTCTCACAGAGGTTGTCCGGCACCGGATTCGGACCTTTTGACTTTGAAAAAGTATTATATTGAACAAGGTTTTTTGCATAACTCAGATAGACCCCCGAATCTTTCATGAAAGGGTTAGGGACTATCGTTTTTTTCATGTAGGAAAGCCTGATACCGAAAGCCAGAATAAAAATAAGAATGCTCAGAATGCTTTTTTTATATTTACCCTGGAAAATCCCCTTTAATTTGCTATTTGAATTTTTCATTTTTATATATTATCAATATTTTCAAAGTAAACACCAAATATTTAACATACATTATCACAATATTAAGAGTACGCAATAAAATTTGATAAATTGAATATTCTTATTGATGCCTTACGCATTCTGTTGGTTGTATACTATAAGAATCATTAATTCGGATGATAGGTATAAAAAGAAAGTCTCAGACACAGCCATCCTGAATTTTAATTGATCTTGCTTATAATTGGTGCACGTCATAAAATATTTGTATAGAATTTATACAAAGGAAATTTGTTATGAGTACATATGTTTTAGTTCACGGAGCATGGCATGGGGGCTGGTGCTGGGATAAAGTAGTTCATCTTTTGGAAAAGGAGGGGCATAAGGTAGTGGCTCCTGATCTTCCAGGCCATGGCAGAGACAAAACGCCAATAGCTGAAATTTCCCTGGAAGCATATGCTGAGTTTGTATGCAGGGTTTTAGATGATCAGTTCGAACCGGTTGTTCTCGTTGGACACAGCATGGGGGGCGCTGTTATTACTCAGGCTGCCGAATATCGCCCGGAAAAGATTTCAACTCTGGTTTATCTGGCTGCATTTTTATTAAAAGACGGTGAGATGCTGAAGCAGTATTCTGCAGATGATCCGGAATCACTTCTTGCCCGAAACTTGATTTCATCGGAAGATGAGAGTTCTTTGACGATTAATGATGCGGCGCTTAAGGAAATATTTTATGATGACTGCCCTGATGAGGATGTAAAACGTGCCAGAGCTCTTCTGGTGCCTCAGCCTGCAGCGCCTTTAATGACACCTGTTAGAACTACTAAAGAAAATTTTGGACGTATACGCAGGATATACATTGCTTGCAATCATGACAAGGCAATAGACCCCTCCATACAGGAGAACATGTATACAAAATCACCATGCGAAAAAGTTATAACCATGAATACAAGTCACTCACCATTTTTTTCAGCGCCTGAAGAGCTTGTGGCTCATTTTTTATCAATATAATTTTTTGTGCTATTTATAAGGGAAATACCATGGCAATAGTAGAATGGGAAAAAGATGAAAGTGTTGCGATAGTAAAACTTAATAACGGTGGGAATCCTCAGAACCTTGCTTTTGCAGACGCTCTTAACAAAACTCTGGAGGAGATAATAGAGGACAAAAGTACTACGGCAATGGTTCTCACCTCTAGTGATTCAAAAATTTTTTCCACCGGAGTTGATGTTGATTGGGTAACTTCACAAATGCAGGAAAACAACGTTCGGAAAGTAAAAGATTTCATGCTTGGAATGAATTCGGTTTTTGCAAAGCTTCTTACCTATCCGATACCGACAATAGCTGCAATTAACGGTCATGCATTCGGTAATGGTGCTATTTTATCTTGTGCCTGTGACTTCAGGTTTATGAGGTCTGACCGGGGTTATTTCTGTTTTCCCGAGGTAGACGTGGGAATACCTTTTCTTCCAGGCATGATCGCTTTTATAAGGAAAGCGATTCCTGAATATAAATTTAATGAGATTTGTCTTTCGGGAAGAAGAGTTACAGCACCTGAACTTGAAGAACATAATATCATAGAAAAAGCCTGCCCAAATATAGATGAGCTTATGAGTGAGTCAATAGCTTATGCGAAAACATTTGTGAAGAAAAGAGGGATTTTTGCAGAACTTAAAAAGAGGTTATACCGGCATATTATAGAAATAATGGAAAATAAAGATATAGCCGTACTTGAATCTTCAACTCTGTTTGTTAAGGGCTGATAAACTAATCGAGTTCATCAACATTTGACTCATTAACTTTTAATATTGACATTTATATGTTTTTTCATTAACTATCTATCTTCGTTCAGATGCTCCTTTTTGGGGCTTAATAGGGAACACCGTGAGAATCGGTGACGGGCCCGCCGCTGTAATCCCGTATAACCCCTTATGGTCATTGTATGCCACTGTTTTTATAAATGGGAAGGCTACCATAAGGGCGGGAGAGTCAGAAGACCTGTCTGAATGTTAGTTTGCCTTCGTGGAACAGGGTACGAGATGATCAGAGGATAAAAAAGGGATTTCCCCGGATCGATAATAGCAATCGGTTTGGGGTTTTTTTTTGCTCCGGGCCTCTAAGAAATGAGTGTGAAATAATCTACCCATTTCTTAGAAAAATTCTTTTTTGGAGGAGAAAAAATGAAGAAACTATTTATGTTAATCGTTTGCACAGCCTTGATTTTACCAGGCTTTGCGCCGGCAGAACAAACAGAAGCTAACAAAAAAACTACTGCCAGAATGGATGAGGTCGTTGTAACTGCCACCAAAACAAAGGAAACCCGCAAGGATGTTCCGAATTCGATAATACTTATTGATGAAATTGATATACAGGAATCTCCTGCCCTAAATCTTGGCGAGCTTCTGTCAAACGAACCCGGCATTGACTGGAGAACATACGGTGATTACGGTGGCGCCTCAGGTTTTATACAGATTCGGGGGATGAGCGACAATGGAACCCAGGTGTTTGTAAACGGCATAAGCTATAATTCCCCTTCACTGGGAAGAGCTGATGTAAATACCATCCAGATAAATAACATTGAACGCATTGAGGTTGTTAAAGGTGCAGGCTCACTTCTGTATGGGACAGGCGCAATGGGCGGAACCATCAACATTATCACCAAACGGCCGAAGCATGATGAAATGTCTCTTAAAGTCAATGCGGGAATCGGAAATAATGATACATTCAGGATCGGGGCCGAACAGGGAATGTATATTACAGATTCTATCGGCTATTATCTTGCTGCCAACCGCTTTGAAACCGATGGTTTCAGGGACAACAGTGAGCTGGTACACAACGATTTTTCAATGAAGCTTGTTTATGACAAAGGTGATGTTCTTGATATCAGCCTTTATGGTGATTTTTCCGATCGTGAATATGGAGTTCCCGGTATTAAACCACCTGGTGGAACCCAGCCTTTCTATAATAACGGTGTTATGATCTATAATGCTGATTCATCAGACCTTCTTGATGAAGGTGAGGATGAAAATAAGCATCTTGTTATTCAAATTAAAAGTAAACCTGTAGATTGGCTTGAGTTAGGTTTTAAGACAGATTATGCAGACATGGAAAACTATCTTTATAATAGATGGTACAGCATGTTTTCATCAACTACTCCCGGTTCAAAATCGTGGACTGAAAACAAGGTACACGGAACCGAAGGCACTATAAATATTACACCATTTGAAGGTGCCGGACTTTTATTGGGATTTGAATATAAAGATTTTGACTGGAAGACTAAAGGGATCAGCCTTGATGCTAACGGACAGAATGTTGCAGGAACCGAATCATTAAATGAGGCCGGTATTATTACAAAAGGCAGTTTTGCCGAAGTTCAGTATCGCCCGTTCAAATCGGTTAAATTACTTGCGGGTGTACGTCATGAAGACCATTCTGAATTCGGATATGAAGACCTGCCACGCTACGGGGTTGTTTTAAACCCGCTTGAAAACACCACATTCAAACTGAGCCACGGTAAGCATTTTAATGCGCCTACTCCAAATGACCTTTTCTGGCCGAATCTTGGTGACGGCACAAGAGGAAATCCTGATCTTGAACCTGAAGTAGGATGGCACTCCGATGCGACTATTGAGCAGTCCGTTATGAATAATAAACTGTTTTTTACACTTACCTATTTTCAATGGGATCTTGACAAAAAAATCATCTGGAGTCCTGATTCAAATGGTGACTGGAGTCCCGAGAACACTCGCACATACGAAGCTAAAGGCTGTGAAGTTGGTACCAAAATCGGTCCGTTTTCTAATATGACCTTTGCATTGAATTATACTTATACAGACGCTGTAGAGGAAAATAGGGATTATACGGTACAGCAATACCCATGGCCTCCATTTGTTCCGGCTGACTTTCAGTACACATGGGTAAAACGCCGCGCCACAAATACTTCTCGTGAACAGTTTAAAGGCAGCCTGACTTACTGGGCAGAATTCGGGCTGACCGCTACTGCAACTGCAAGATACGTGGGCGATCGTATCTGGTACAGAACTGAGTCCACCGGTTACCCCAACGTACATACTGTTGAATACACCATGCCTTCATACTGGACGGTTGATCTGAAGGCTGAGCAGAGAATATCAGACAGCTGGGTTATCTCCCTTAAAGGTACCAATCTGTTGGATAAGGGATTTGAAACATATCTCAGTACTTTCAGCAATGATTCAGCCGGTTCCAACGTAACGGCAGGATATCCCGGGGCCGGACGTTCGGTGTTTTTAGGAGCAACATATGAATACTAAGGACTCAAGCAAAAAATAAACTTGTTGTTGCATGAACTTAAGGAGTGTGAAAACTTTGGCTGTGAAAGTCAGTTTATGAAGTTCAGATATAGAAAATAAAACTGTATGTAAACGGAACACGGTGTTAATCCGTGACGGTCCCGCCGCTGTAATCCCGGACCTTTTTAAATTTCGGCAGATCATGGTCACTATTTCAAATAAAATTGGAATGGGAAGGCCGCCGTAAGGATGGGAGAGTCAGAAGACGTGCTTGCAGTTTGATTAATAAACTTGATGGAAAAGGGTTTTGGAAGGAGAAGTGTGCCTTTCGGAGCCCTTTTTTATTTCCGGAAAGGCATTGGAAATATAAGCATATATAATATTAGGAGTGCCAAATGAAAACCCAGATAGAGCTGGCAAGAGAAGGCGTTATGACGTCGCAGATGGAAACTATTGCAATCGATGAAAATATCGATGTTAAGATTATCATAGAATGCGTGGCAAAAGGCGAAATTGTTATTCCTAACAATCCGTACAGACCTAATCAGAAGGTCGTTGGAATAGGTTCCGGCCTTAGAACAAAAGTAAATGCTTCAATTGGAACATCATCGGATATCTGTGATATTGATGCGGAAATACGTAAGGCACAAATTGCTGAAGAAGAGGGGGCTGATACGCTGATGGAGCTCTCTGCAGGTGGTGATCTTGATGCAATACGAAGAGCTGTCATTTCAAGTACTAATCTTCCGGTTGGAAATGTCCCGCTGTATCAAGCGTTTAAGGAAACAGGGCGCAAATATCAGAATCCTGCAAAACTTGACCCCGAATTCATTTTTGAACTCATAGAAAAGCAGCTGGCAGACGGCATGAGTTTTATGGCAATTCATTGCGGAATTAACAAGTATACAATTGAGAGGCTCCGCAAGCAGGGATACAGGTATGGCGGGCTTGTATCTAAAGGCGGCACATTCATGGTAGCCTGGATGGACGCAACCGGCAAGGAGAATCCGCTTTATGAACAGTTTGACCGTGTGTGTGCTTTAATGAAAAAATATGATGCTGTTCTTTCGCTGGGAAATGGGATTAGGGCGGGGGCAATTCATGACAGTCATGACAGGGCGCAGATGGCTGAGATGATAATAAACTGTGAATTGGCAGAACTTGGCAGGGAGATGGGGTGCCAGATGATGGTTGAGGGGCCGGGGCATGTTCCTCTTGATGAGATTGAAGGCAATATCATGCTTGAAAAACGGATGAGCGGCAATGCACCTTATTATGTTTTAGGGCCGCTTCCCCTTGATACAGGAGCGGGATATGACCATATTGTATCGGCAATCGGCGCGGCTAACTCCGCGCGGTATGGAGCTGATTTAATTTGCTATATCACTCCTGCTGAGCACCTTGCATTACCGAATGAGAACGATGTTCGTGAAGGCGTACGTGTTACACGCCTTGCTGCCAGAATAGGAGATATGTCAAAATATCCCGACAGGCGTGAAAATGAAAAAAATGCCGCAATGGCAAGACGTGACATGCGATGGGAGGATCTTGAAAAACTTCTTATGTTTCCCGGAAAGGCAATGGAAATTCGTAAAAGCAGAATGCCTGAAGAGGAATCTACATGTACCATGTGCGGTGATTTCTGCGCTATGAAAAAAGGTATGGAAGTTTTTAAAGGTGATATTAGAGGAGATAAGGTTTCTTTAAAAAATTAGGGAGAATAAAAATGGAACTTCTTAACAATTCAATAAAATCAATAAAAAGTCCTGATATGGATGTTTATGAAGCAGCACTGGATAGGCTCGCAAATCAGGCACGACCTGCGGGAAGCCTTGGCCTGCTTGAGCCTCTTTCGGCAAGGCTTGCGGGTATAAAAGGTGCAATAGATGCCAGGCTTGATAATAAAGTTATTGTGACCTGTGCCGGTGATCATGGTGTCGTTGAAGAAGGGGTCAGTCTTTTCCCTCAGGAAGTAACATCACAGATGGTTTACAATTTTGTTAATGATGGCGCTTCGATTAATGTACTTGCACGTCACGCAGGGGCAAAGGTAGTTGTCGCAGATTTTGGTGTGAATTGTGATTTTGAACCTGACCTTGATATTTTTCATAAAAAGGTTCGAAAAGGGACAGGTAATTTTTTAAAAGGGCTTGCCATGTCAAGGGATGAGGCTGTTCAGGCTGTTGAGGGAGGAATTGAAATTATTGATACCCTTGTACTTAACGGGCCGGTTGACATCCTGGGAACCGGCGATATGGGTATCGGCAATACGACGCCTTCTACTGCAATTATTGCAGCATTTTCAGGCATCGACGTTAAAAAATTGACCGGGAGGGGAACCGGTGTTGACGATAGCGCATTTGAAAACAAGATAAATGTTATAAAAAAAGCCCTGGATTATCACAAACCTGATCCCGGAGATGCACTTGATGTACTTTCTAAAGTAGGAGGCTTTGAAATAGGCGGGCTCGCAGGGCTTGTTATCGGAGCTGCTGCGCACGGCATACCGGTTGTATGCGACGGATTGATTTCAACGGCCGGGGCTCTTGTTGCATGTGAGCTTGCGCCTGCCGCAAAGTATTACCTTTTTGCCAGTCACAGGTCTGTAGAGGCGGGACACAGGTATATGCATGAATACCTTGGTCTGGAACCGTTACTTGATATCGGGTTTCGCCTGGGAGAAGGAACTGGAGCTGCGGTAGCCATGGAACTTCTTGATGCTTCGACCCGTGTTCTTGCAGATATCAAAACTTTTGAAGAGGTGGGTATAGGCAATGCTCAGAAGTAAATATGTATTTGAAAGCTTTGTATAACTGCCCTTTTTACCCGATTTATGAGTCTGGTTAAATTTTTCACCTTCTTTGAAATCGAACAAAATGAACATTATGCAAAGGACTTGTGTTGATGAGATATGGGGACATCATGATATTATGATTCAAGAGTTACAATGAGAGGAATAATGTGAAGCTCTTTTGAAATCTCCCTGGTGCTGCCGATTTTCCAGTCAGTGCATTTCGTTTTACCGTTCATCAGTTCATTTATTTTACTGATTAGCCCTTTAATATTGATTACAGGGTGACGTGAAAAAACTTCGGGCAGTCCGTATGTAAGGTTGCATGCGAGGCATTTGCCAGGTCTCTGACTTAGATGAAATTCGAATGTTAATTTATTTTCACTGAATTCTTTGAATTTGAGGCTGATATCATAGGCTCCTTCATCAGCGTCTCCGTATAGTGCATCAAAAAAACTGTCTGATACGTCTTCAGGTAAAAAATCATTGAATTTATCCGGTGATATAATGTCCTCAATGTTATTTATAGTCATAAAGGCTCCGTGATCTTTTTTTAAAACTTGAATGTTTATTAAATGTCTCTACATCTATAAAGCCTGTCTTAAAAAAACAGATTGGGTTTGACGGTAGGTGTATAAAAAGAACCATCGAGGGGTAAATGTGTTTTTTAGATAGGTCTTATCAGATTTTTAAAGCCGGGTCTGGCAGTTATTTTAAAATGCCATACCCGGCGCGATAACAAAAGTTTTGAAAATGATTCTATAAAATTATGGGTTTTTCAGAAGGCTTCTTCTGCAGAATTCAATTGTTGTCTTATTAAGACCGGCCGTACTTTTTTTCTGAAAAGATCTTTGTCTCATAAGGCCTACTACAATTAAACTTATAAGGCGAACAGTTTCCTTTATAGGTACATTCAGGAATTCACCTTTTTTAATTCCCTCTTTTATACAGTCTCTAAGATATGATTCTATAATCTGTTTATGGCGTTTAATGATTTTCTGACATATATGGTCCGGGTCTGCGAATTTGGCCGGGCAGGCGCTTATAACCAGAAACGATTCATCCGGATTTTTCCCTACATATCGTAAATTGAAATTTATATAATTTTTAATCTTTTCAAATTCGGTTTCGGTGTCTTTTTTATGAGCTTCAAGTCCCGCAAAAAATTTATCGGATCCTGTTTTCAGAATATACGAGAAAAGATCGTCCTTACCCTTGAAATGATAAAAAATTAGAGGTTCAGTTACGTTTGCTTCCCTTGCAATCTGAGCAGTCGTAGTTCCATCGAATCCCTGAGTTACGAAAAGATGACTTGCTGTCCTGACGATATCAATTTTTTTTCCCATTCATATAACCTTTATGATTTTCCTGACTAATAATTAAAAGAAACCAACGATTTTTTAGTAAATGTCAATATGCGATTTGGAAAAATATTTGTTTAGAATCTTTAGTAAAATATACCTCTTGTCCGATGGCTATGTTTTTCTACCGATTAATAAGGCACACACACCTTGTGTGTACAATAATTTTCCATCGGTATATTTCTTGTCTTCAAACCCAAATTGGAATTTTTAAGATGGACTATAGTATATTGATATCTCAATAAAACTAATTCAGCCTTACTATTAGGACCAAAAACAGATCCGGGCAGTTTCACTGTATTTGAGTACATTGTAACTGCCCTGATCTATAAATTTAAATGGTTCGTCCTACTTCTCTTCCTTCATCAATTGCTTCAAGAGCCATCCGCGGTTTTAATGCATCACCTATAACATGTACTTCGGCTACTTTACCCTTAACTGTTTCAGCTATTTGATTTACCGGCTCTGCACCCAGGGCAAGAACTACAAGATCTATATCTTCAATTTTTTCAAGTCGACCTTTCTTTTCAATAGTTACACCATCTTTATGAATTTCTTTTACAGTAGTTGATTTTAAAACAACTACATCTCTTTCGCGGAGGCGATTAATCAGTATTTCCCTTGGCTGTACCCCCATGTCCATAGCTATCTCTTCCATCATTTCCACAATAGTTACTTTTGTGCTGAGAATGGAAGCATTATCGTCGATTCTTGCCAGATAGTCGGCAGTCTCGGAACCTACGGCGCCTCCACCCACGATGACAACATTTCTAGAAGCTGTACCTACTTTCCCTGCCAGTACATCCCATGCTGTTACAACATTATCTCCATCTATTCCGGGAATATTATCCGGAATAAGAGGAACAGCACCCGTGGCTACAATAACAGCATCAGGTTTCAGCTCATCGATTGTGTCGGCAGTTACTTCTTTCCCCAGCTCTATTTTTACGCCTTCTTTATTAGCCTGGTGAGACAGGTATTTTATCATTCTGCTGAACTCCTGCTTCATAGGCGGAACACAGGCGAGGTTTATCTGGCCTCCCAGTTTATTTGCTTTATCCATAAGAGTCACATCATGTCCTCTATTTGCCGCAACTCGTGCAGCTTCCAGCCCTGCAGGTCCTCCTCCTGCAACAAGAACTTTCTTTGGATTTTCAGTAGGCTCGATTACGCATTCCCTTTCCCGGGCTCTTGCAGGATTCATAAGGCAGGTAACATGTCCTCTGGTAGGATGGCCGAAAAGGCATCCCAGGTTGTCACCCATACATGGAACGATATCATCAAGGCGGCCTTCGAATGCCTTTTTCGGGAAATCAGGATCAGTGGCAATCTGACGTGCTATACCTACGATATCTGCTTTACCTGTTTTTAGAATAAACTCGGCAACCCGCGGAGTGTTTATTTTTCCGACAGCAATTACCGGAATGTTGACAACCTTTTTAATCGTTTCTGCAGCATTTGCGTTTAATCCCGGTGGTGTGCCGGTGGGGGGTATAACCTGCCAGAAACTGTCAGGTACTATACCTGCTGATATTTCCAGAGCATCGGCCCCGGCTTCTTCAATCATAGGCGCGATAAATTGACTTTCAGCTATTCCCCGGCTGCCCTGGCGATATTCATCACCGGAAATTCTTACTGTAATCGGGAAGTCCTGTCCTACTTTTGCTTTTATTGCTTTTATTATATCAAGAAGAAGTTTCATTCTGTCTTCTACGCTGCCTCCGTATTCGTCAGTTCGTTTGTTAAAATACGGTGACATGAAAGAACCTATAAGTGAATAACCATGAGCTGCATGAAGCTGTACAGAGTCAAGGCCTGCTTCTTTGCCGCGTCGTACGGCTTCAGCATATTCTCCGATAATAACTTTTATTTCTTCAAGGCTGAGTTCCTGTGGTGTTTCTCTTACATCACTTGCCCATACAGGTGATGGCCCGACAGGAACTGTACCATGCATGGAACCAGCGCTTGGTCCCGGGTGAAGCATCTGTGTGGAAACCTTTGCCCCATGAGAGTGGATTGTGTCGCAAAGCTTTTTCCAGCCGGGGATCTGGTCGTCATCAAAAAGCCCCAGAGAATTCGGGTAAAATTTGCTTCTTTTGTTAACCCTGACAGCATCTACAGTAAGCATTGCCGCCCCTCCTGCTGCACGGACTTCATAATAATCAATCTGTTTTTGGGTAACATAGCCGTCCTCAGTGGCGAGTCGTGAATACATAGGCGGGAAGATTATACGGTTCTTAAGTTCCATTTTCCCGATTTTCACAGGAGAGAATAAAAGTTTATACTCTGTCATGACTTTAGCTCCTTCTTTTAGTTTGTAATATCGATGGCGTTGTAAAAAGTCTCCATCAATACTAATTCTGAATATTTTAATTTTTTATGTGTATATCACATTTTTAATATAAACTAAAATTTAATTTCGACAAAAAACGCATTATTTTAGACAGTCATTTCAAACTAAATCTTAAACTATAACAAAAACTTTCATATTTCAAATGCCGCTAATATCGTACAACCTGCATGTGTTATTCCAGATTATCGAGGACAGTTGCACCGGGTCTTCATTTCTGACTTCTGCAAGCTTAAGCATTGTAGACCGTACAAACGCCGGTTCATTACGCCTATTGTGGTTTTTTTCAGGTGCTGGTGTGAGATATGGTGCATCTGTTTCTATTAGTATACGATCGGCCGGTATCATCGGGGCAATCTTTCTGAGATATTCACCCCTTGTTTTAATTGTAATAATTCCTGTTATTCCTATATAAAGGCCCAGTTTGAGATAATTATTTAGTTCTTTTTCATTCCCGCTGAAACAATGTACAACGCCTTTTAATTCCCTGTTGTAATCGGTATTTAGTATTTCAAGAAATCTACCCCCGGAATCTCTTTCATGAAATATCAAGGGAAGTTTTAACTCATCAGCTGCTTCAAGCTGACTTATTAGACATTTCTCCTGGTCCTTTTTAGGGGAATACATGCGGTTAAAATCGAGACCTGTTTCCCCCCACGCTCGAACTTTTGGACTTTTTGCAAGAACTTTCAGCCCTTTTATGGATTCCTTAGTGAAACCTTTAGCATCGTGCGGGTGAATCCCGGTCGAGATGTAAAGCCCTGTCCGGTTTTCTGCAAGGGATAAAGCTCGTTGTGAACTTTTTTCGGTTATTCCTGCTATCATCATTGCTTTAACATCTGCCTCTTCAGCTCTTTTCAAAACATCATCAAAATCTTTATTATAGGATTTGTCGTCAATGTGACAATGGCTGTCAAACAATTTCATTTATTATTTTCTCCTAAGAATATTACATCATGAACAATGCTGGATAACATTGAATAACAATAAGATCAAGATTGATGGCGTCGTAGAAAGTCTCCATCTACTGCGTTATAGTGGTTGATCAGAAGTTCGACATACTACATGTATGCCTTCACTCCTGACCAACCACTAAGCCTTGTATATGAAGATTTCTACTTAGCCATCGGTTATATTTTTAAGAGTTCATCAGCATTAAGGGATAAAGCATAACTTTCTTTTTGCAATCTGATTACAAATACAATAAGAATATATAACTTTTTATCTAATATTTGTATTTATTCAAGGTTGCTCGGTTGATACCCCTTAATAAATATAAACATTTTACTATAGTTAAGGCGGTATAATATGAAAAAAGTCCTTGGTATTATCGGTTCTCCGCGAAAGCTTGGAAATTCTGAAGTTCTGATAAAAGAAATAAGCAGAAATGTCCCGGAACCTCATGAATTGAGCCTTATCCGTTTGAATGATTTCAACATTCTCCCGTGCAAGGGATGTTACATGTGTCTTGTAACCGGGAACCCATGCCACCTTGATGATGATCTGCCTGTTATTAAAGAGGCGGTTCTTTCTGCGGATGCTTTTATTGTTGCCGCACCTGCATACCTGCTTGGGGCAAATGCCTCTCTTAAGCGTGTTCTTGACAGGATAATGGGTTTTAATGAAAACAAGGAGTTTAAACAATGGGGTAAGCCGTCGATAGGTATTGCAATAGCAGGTATGAAAGGTAAAGAGGGTTATACAAAATTAAATATCGAATCATTTTTGAAAATTCTACTTACCGATATAAAAAGATCTGATATATTATACGGGGCACTTCCCGGAGAAATATTCATGAATGAGGAAAATAAGAAAACAGCCGCTGAACTAGGTTCAGCTCTTTTTAAACCTGCACCGGAAATAACAGGTCCGCGCTGCCTTCTATGCGGTGGTGATACGTTTCGTTTTCTCGGGGACAACAGACTCCAATGCATGTTGTGCAGTAATTCAGGGACATTCTCCATGGAAAAGGGAGAACCTGTTTTATCAATACAAAAGAGCGGACATGATATATTTCTTTCAGAAGGTGATTCTACACAGCACGCAAACTGGCTTACCGGTATGAAAGGTTCATTCAAAGATCATAAAAAGAAATTAAAAGTTATTACTCAATCTTATGCTGAAGAAGGTCTTTGGGTATTACCTCCCTCTAAAAAAACAGGTGAATAATTCGGTTTTCGTACACATGTAGAAAATATAATTCATAATAATTATAAATCTTTATGTACTATATTTCCCACCTCTTTTTGATTGATAGTCGGAATTTTATTTGACAGAAATTCTTTAATCCTTTAAATTTAGTAGATACAAAAAGTTATATCATTCTTAACCTACAAGACCGGCAAATCCCGGAGAAAGGTGGAATATGCACGAACTACCGGTAACTGAAAGTATACTCAATATCTGCGTCAAGCATGCCGAGGCAAATAACGCAAAAAAAATCGTGGCAATAGAGCTTAAGGTCGGAGAAATGAGTGATCTTGAAGATGAATGGATGCAGAAATACTTTGATTATCTTGCAAAGGACTCTATTGCTGAAGGTGCAAAGCTCAAGATCGAGAGAACGCCTGTTGTTGTCCAGTGCAACCTGTGTGCCCATACATTTAATGTGGATATTAAAAAAAGAGAAAAGCTTCTATGCCCTGAATGTGAGGGGACATGTACCCTTATCTCAGGTAAGGAATATCATATCAAGAATATGGAGGTGGTATAATGGAAGAGGTAAGACTTATCGAAGTCAAGGAGGATATACTTGCAGACAATACTGTTGTAGCTGATGATTTAAGAAGCAAGCTTAAAAAAGAAAAAACATTCATGCTCAATCTTATGGCATCTCCGGGTGCTGGAAAAACAACCCTGATCCTGAGAACCATAGAGGCAATGAAAAATGATCTCAAGATGGGTGTTATTGAAGCAGATATAGACTCTATTGTTGATGCAGAAAAAGTACAAGCCCATGGGGTTGAGGCTATTCAACTGAGAACCGGTGGTTTTTGCCATGTGGATGCCTCCATGGTTTTAAAGGGAGTGAATGCCATGGATCTTGACAACTTCGATCTTCTTATCATTGAAAATGTGGGGAATCTTGTATGTCCCGCAGAAGTTGACACAGGTTCAGTCAAGAATGCAATGATATTAAGTGTGCCCGAAGGAGACGACAAACCTCTGAAATACCCTATGATTTTTACAGTCTGTGATGCGCTTGTAGTAAACAAGATAGATTACCTTGAACTTTCCGATTTTGATATGTCTGCAATGCGTGAAAGAGTTCTGACACTTAATCCTGATATAAAGATCTTTGAAGTATCATCAAAAACAGGTGAAGGAATAGAAGCTTGGGCTAACTGGCTTAAAGAGGAAACAAACGCCTTTATAGGTTGATGGCGTCGTAAAAAGTCTCCATCTACTGTGTTATAGCTGTTGATCAGAAGCTCGACATACTACATGTATGCCTTCACTCCTGATCAACAACTATGCCTTGTATATGAAGATTTCTACTTAGCCATCGGTTTACTTTTTACGAGTTAATCATAGGTTGACCCGAAATTAATATTGACTCGTATTTCTCAATCTTATTCTGTATTTCTTTAGCATTTTATCAGGAGCATATGAAAGTTTGGTTTTTCTGAAGTTTGGATTTCCAAGGTCCTGCTCAAAGTTGTAGTAATTGAACCTGTCTGAGTAAGTTTTTGCGAAATGGTTGAACATATACTGGTAAATCCCTTTAAATTTTCGCTTCCCTTTGGCAAAATGGAAAACACAGATTCCAGGTGATACCTCTTTTGCAAGAACAAAGCCCGCAGGCTCTTTTTGGACATAATGTATAAAACCGCAAAGGCCAAGAACGTCCATATTGGTAAATGCCTCAAGGCATGAATAATAATCGGTTTGTGCTGCAGTATGCCCGACATCTTTAAGCCATTGATCAAGAATGTCCTGAGTGTCTTTCTTACGCTGAGTACTTGCAGGGTAGGCTTCACTATGAAAATTTTCCAGAAACTGCTTCATCAGGTTTCTTTTTCTGCCGAGTTTTCTCCCTTTATATGTTTTTAATTTTTCAGAGGAGTAGACATAGTCAGTGTCGTCTTCATTAAAGGATATCGAAAAAATCTTTGAGTCAATTTTTTTTAAGGCTTTATCGCTTATAGGATATAAAAAATCAAAGCCGGTCAATGCTTTGATAAGGTAGTCGGTGTCTATATAAACCGGGTCAAAAACCGGCATGAGGTGTGAATGGCCGTCATATGTTGTTCCACTTATAAATATCTCCCTGTCAAAAATCACCTTGTATTTGTGAACTTTTCTGAAAAGATAAAGATTTGAAAAGCAGTATTCCGAAAGGCCGTTTCCAAGAGGACCCAGCCTTTCCTGCAGCATCGGTCCATGTTTCAAGGTCAGTTCTTCATTCTTCATTATCAGTTAGTACTCAACAACTCTCTGGTAATACTCAACAACTCTATGGCCCGGTTTGGGCCCATCTTCCGGAGGACCTGCAAAAGCCTGGGCAATTGACATCCATTCTTTAGCAACTGCACCTGTTGTAACTAATTTTGTATCTGCAATATTACGCCGTTGTGTAACTACCAGGCAGAAATCCTCGGCAAGACCTGTTACGGTATTATCGCTGTCTTTAGGTCCCCATTCCCATTTTTTTCCTGAAGGGCTTGTAAGTATCACCTTTACCTCTTTT
>JABHLN010000062.1 GCA_018693105.1 Desulfobacterales bacterium
CCTGTCCTACGGCCGTGATTTCTCCAATTGGGCTAAATATATAGGCACAACTCAGGCTGTTAATACGACTATTTCCGCATACCATCGTTTGATTGCAGGATATGACGATGATACATCCGGCAATTCTATAAAGAGTAATAATACTGCATTTAATTTAGCACTTTCCACCGGCGGCTGGGATGCAGGAAGAATAGCGCCTTCGATTTCATTTGAATATGATACTGAAGGTGTAGTTCAAACGGTTTTTATGTGTACATTTGTAAGGGGTCGCGGGTATGCCAAGATAATGGCAATGCCAGTCTGGGGCCGTACCGACGCCTCAGGGGCACAGAAGCATGCATTTATTCATTATAGCGAAATGTCATTCGTTCTTGGATATAACTTTTAGTATTTAACTTAAATGAATACTTAAAACGCTTCATTTAACCGGTACAGGTATTAATTACCTGTACCGGTTTTTCTTTTTCTTCCGTATGGTATTCCCAGCTTATCCATCCTTTTTCTTAAGGTATGGGGATGAATATTTAGAATCTCAGCAGCCCCGTTCGGCCCGTTTATTTTCCCGTTTGAAATGCTCAATGCCCTGCTGATATGCATTGAGTTTAGTTTGTCCAGTGTAGGAAAATCATCACCTGTTTCATAAGCATAAGGTATGGCATTATGATTACTGAGGTCAGGCTCTACAAGATTGTCAAAGGTAAGTGAAAAGCTTTTGTTCTCCCTGTGGTTAAGTATAAGTGCCCGTTCAACAACATTTCCAAGCTCTCTTACATTTCCAGGCCAGTGATATGTTTTCAGCCGGTCTATGGCTCCCGGGGCAAGCTCTACTGTATTGTCAATTTTCATCTCTCTTGATTTCCGTTCTATAAAATGATGAACAAGCGCCGGTATATCATCCCTTCTTTGTCTTAAAGGTGGTATAATTATAGGAAAAACATTGAGCCTGAACCAAAGGTCATCACGAAATTTACCTTCACTAACCATTTCAGCAAGATTTTTATTTGTAGCACTTATAATTCTAACATCGACAGGTATAGATGTTGTACCGCCTACCCTTTCAATTTCTTTATTCTGGAGAACCCTTAAAAGCCTGACCTGAGCCTGAAGTGGAAGTTCGCCGATTTCATCAAGAAAGATTGTTCCTTTATTTGCACGTTCAAACCTTCCCCTTTTTTGTGAAATAGCGCCGGTAAAAGAACCTTTTTCGTGACCGAAAAGCTCACTGTCAATAAGGTTTTCAGGAATTGCTCCACAATTGACCTTGATAAAAGGGCCCTCGCTGCGGGCAGAAGAGAAATGAATTGCATTAGCAATAACCTCCTTACCCACTCCTGTATCACCAAGAAGAAGTACCGGGCTGTTAAGAGGTGCAACCTGCCTGACCATCTCCATTACCGCTTTGAGACCAAATCCCGCGCCGATAATTTCCGCTCCTGAAATATTCAAAAGCTCCTGGCGAAGATACCTGTTGTCATCTGTAAGCATATCCTTAAGCTTTGAAACCTCTTGATATATAAGGGCATTTGACATGGCGATTGCTATAGGATCATGTAAAAGCTGAATAAGTTCTGCATGGTCCTGTGTATATTGATCAAATCCGTCAGTATAAACTACAAGAGCACCTAAAAGTTTTTCATCAATCTTAAGACGAAGGGATATCAGGGATATTTCATTTTTGCCGATCATTTTTGCCATATACCTGGTACCGTATTCAAGTTCGGGACGGTTTACTATTTGAGCGCCTTCAAACACTTCCCACTCAGGTTCCATCTGTTTTCTTGCTTCCGAAGGCCAGTGGTATACCGGATCAAGCTTGTCTGACTCTTCCAGTGAAGCTGATGCAAGAGTAGTAGTCATGTCCCGACCTGGTTCATATATTATGAGGTACATCCCGTTTACCGGGATTTTTTTTCTCACATAATGAAAACAGCGTTCAAGTGCTTTTTCAATATCAAGGCTGCCGCATAAAAGAATTGTAAACTGTCTGAAAAATTCATTTTCGTCTATATCTATATTTATATTCAAAACCTTCTCCTGATAAATAGTATATTTATAAAATCATGGTCGTTTCTTCCATGGCACAATATAATATTATTCATAAAGGGTTTTCATAACATGAGAAAACTAATTATACTATGGTTAAATTTCGCACTAATTTTAACCATAGTATAATTAGTTTTCTGTTATTTGCAATAAAAAAGCATCCCGGTTTATAAAGGCTTGTATTTTAATCGAATATGAAATGGCATATATATTGCTGGAATTAGTTCGGTTATTAATAATATAAATTTGTAAAAATTTTTATTATTAACTAAAAATATCTAAATATATATGCAAGTGGTTGATCAAAAATGGAAGTATACCGAATTATGTCAAACTCCTGACCAACCACTTTAACACATTAAAAGGAGGCTTTTTCCGACACAGTCAATGTACAATTGGTGAATATCTTATTTACTGTTATATAATTTACTGTTATAAACTATAGAATTCATTCTATAGTTGACATGAAAATTCTGAAATTCGATCTATTTCTCCTAATGATAATTTTTTAACTTGGACATGTTTCGTTAAAAAATTTAATTAGTCTGTGTAAACATAATTTGTAATAAAATAATAACGTAAAAAGATATTTTTAAAAGGTGTTTTTTGTAAAAATATTATAACCAGGAGGGTTCAAAATGAGACTAAAAGACAAAGTAGCTGTAATAACCGGGGCGGGTGGAGCAATTGGTGGAGCCACTGCAATAAGGTTTGCAAATGAAGGCGCAAAAGTAATTGTAACTGATATCAATGCTGCTGGTGGACAGGATGTTGTAAACACCATAAAAGAAAATGGTGGAGAAGCTGTTTTTGTAGAAGCAGATATTTCAAAAGTAGCCGATACGGAAAAGTTAATAAATGCTGCAATTGACTCATACGGTAGTATTGACATCCTTTTTAATAATGCAGGGACTGAAAGAACAAAAAGTATTCATGAATATACTGAAGAAGACTATGACGTTGTGATGGATGTTCACCTTAAAGGCGCTTTTTTTTGTATTCGCTATGCAATACCGGAAATGCTGAAACAGAAAAGCGGAGTGATCATTAATATGGGCTCAATGTATGGACTCAGTGGTGCATCTTTTGTGCCCACTTATTGTGCCGCCAAAGGAGCACTTGTTAACCTGACAAAACAGATCGCTCTGGAATATGCACCTAACAATATAAGATGTAACTGTGTATGTCCTGCAGTTGTAATGACAAGTCTTTTAGAAGCAGGAACAAAAAGCCATCCTGAATTTCTTAAGTCGGTTATTGATAGTCATCCAATGGGAAGAGTTGCGGAAATAGAAGAGGTCGTAGACGCTGTTCTTTTCCTGTCTTCTGATGACGCAAAGTATATATCCGGTGTAAGCCTTCCGGTTGATGGCGCATGTCTTGCCGGGAAGGTATAGCTTGAAACCTTTGCATAACATCCCTTTTTACCCAATTTCTGCGTCAGGCTCAAATTGAATAAAAATGAATACCCTGCAAAGGTCACAAATTATCTCAGTACCAAATTAATAATTATAATTAATAAGGAGTAAAACAATGAAACGACTCGAAGGCAAAGTTGCTGTTATCACCGGCGGTTCCGGTGGAATAGGTGCTGCAACAGCAAAGATTTTTTCTGAAGAAGGCGCAAAAGTTTTACTGGTTGATCTTAATGAAGATAATTTAAAAAAAGCTGTTTCGGAAATTGGCAGTGATAGTGTCTCATATGTTGTTGCTGACGTATGTAAAGATGATGAAACAAAAAAATATATAGATACTGCTGTGGAAAGATATGGGAAAATAGATATTCTATTCAGCAATGCAGGCATTGAAGGTGTTGTAACACCTTTAACCGAATATCCTGAAGATGTTTTTGACAAGGTTATAGAAGTCAATATTAAGGGTGTCTGGCTCAGTATGAAACATGTTTTCCCGGTAATGGAAAAGAACGGCGGGGGAAGCATTATCGTTACATCTTCTGTAGCCGGGTTACAGGGTTCTGGTTCTGTGGTTGCATATTCGGCAAGCAAGCATGGCGTTATCGGTGTAATGCGAGGGGGGGCCCTTGAAGGAGCCCCGATGAAAATCAGGGTTAATTCTATACACCCCGGAACTGTGGAAGGAAGAATGATAAAAGCACTTGAAGAAGGGTACTCTCCCGGGGCACCCGAAGAAGCAAGAAAGTTGTTTCAGGAAAACGTACCTTTTGGCCGTCATTGCACAGCAGAAGAGGTTGGTCAACTGGCATTGTTCCTTGCCGGTGATGAATCGGCCTTTATAACAGGTTCTACTTATGTGATTGACGGCGGTTTAAACACATAAAATTTTATATATTTAAATAGTGATCCCGCCATCGGCGGGATTATAGTTTAGTATAGATAAGTATTGGGGGATTTTAAATGAGTAATTTTAAAAAGTATTTTGAACCGTGCAAGATAGGAAAAATGGAGCTGCCGAACAGAATTATAATGGCACCAATGGGAACAGGATACTCCGAGCCGGATGGAAGGTTTACTAAACGCCATATAGATTATTTTACTAAAAGAGCCCGTGGCGGTGCAGGGCTTATTATAACAGGGCTTACCAAGATCGAAAAAGACCTTGAATATTGCCCCAGAATGAAGCTGCCTTTTGCTGATTCTGATGTTATGATTGCCTCAATGCATGACCTTACAACTGCTGTACATGATTACGGAGGAAAAATAGCATTACAGCTTACAGCAGGCCTGGGAAGACAGGCCGATGTTATAGGGGCTGCAACGCCTATTATTTCCGCTTCGGAAATTCCGGCATTCGGAGATCCTTCAATTACCTGCCGAAGTATAACCGCAGAAGAGGTGAAACACCTTGTTGAGTCGTTTGCAAATGCTGCCGAACGTGCAAAGATGGGCGGATTTGACATGGTTGAAATACACGGGCACACCGGCTTTCTTGTGGATCAGTTCATGAGTGACGTATGGAACAAGCGAACTGATGAATACGGTGGTGATCTTGACAACCGTATGCGCTTTACAATTGAATTCGTAAAGGCGGTTCGTGAAAAAGTTGGTCCCGATTTCCCCATAAGCTTCAGGCTGGCAGTCGAGCATGGAATACCGGGTGGACGTAGTATTGAAGAGTCAAAGGAAATTGCCCGCCGCATAGAAGCAGCAGGTGCTGATGCAATACATGCTGATGCCGGTTGTTATGAAACTCTGGATCTTATTTTCCCCACATCATATATGGGAGATGCCTGTCTCGCGTGGGCAGCAAAGGAAATCAAAAAAGCGGTTAACATTCCTGTTATTGCTGTCGGTAATATGACCCCTGAAGCAGGAGAAAAAATTCTTGAAGCAGGAGAAGCTGACTTCATTGCATTCGGCAGGCAGCTTATTGCTGACCCGGATCTTCCTGTAAAAATGAATAAAGGTAAAGCAGAAGAAATACGCCCCTGTATTCGCTGTAATGAAATGTGCATAGGCAATGCCTTTTCCCATTTACCGATATCCTGTTCTGTTAATACCGTAACAGGAAGGGAAAGTTACTACGAGCTCAAAAAAGCTGAAACCCCGAAAAAGGTACTTGTTATAGGCGGAGGCCCTGCCGGTATGGAGGCCGCAAGGGTAGCACGTCTTAAAGGCCATAAAGTAACACTTATGGAAAAAACAGGCATCCTGGGAGGACAGCTCAATGCCGCAGGAGCTCCTGAATTTAAAAAAGAACTTCGCGGTTTGATAAGCTGGTTTGATACCCAGATGGGAAAGACCGGCGTTGAAGTTTTATTGAATGAAGAAGTAACTATTGAAAAAGTAAAAGAAACCAATCCTGATGCTGTAGTTTTAGCAGCAGGAGCTGTACCTGTAATGCCTGATATTCCCGGTATCGACGGTGAAAACGTCATTGGAGTTATTGACTGCCATATAAACAGTGATTCAATAAAAGGTGATAATATAGTAATTGCCGGAGGCGGACTTTCAGGATGTGATACCGCACTGGATATGGCTGAAAGCGGAAAACAGGTTACGATAATTGAAATGCTTCCTGAACTGGCCCTTGAAATGAATGTTGTCAGCAGGGTTTCTCTCCTTGGAAAACTTGCTGCTGCTGGTGTAAATATGGTACCGGGACACATGATAAAAGAGTTCCGCGCTGACGGGGTGCTTGCAGCAGACGGTGAAGGAAATGATCAGGTCTTTCCGGCAGATTCTGTTATTATGGCAATGGGCATGGAGTCTGATAATGCACTTGCTGATAAATTAAAGGAAGAAGTAGACGAACTATACATAATAGGAGATTGTGTTAAGCCCTCCAAGGTTGGCGAAGCTGTTCATACCGGTTTTATAGCCGGATGGCGAATATAAATATTGATGACGTCGTAAAAATCCTCCATCTACTGCGTTATAGTGTTTGGCCAGACGTTCGACATACTACAAGTATGCCTTCACGCCTGATCAAACACTATGCCTTGTATATGAAGTTTTATACTTAGCCATCTTTAAAACTTTTTTCGAGTTCATCAAGTATTTATGAGCCGAAAGTTTTTTTAATTCCGAATTCAGCTTTTTACTTTTTCACGTTTTCATTTAAGCTTGATCAAAAAAGGAGAAAAAATGAGTAATAAAAAGCCAAAAAAGGTTAAGATATTTACAGAAGCGGAACTTGAAAAAGATCTTGAATCATATAGAAAAATGGCCATGGAGCTTGGAGCTACTGACGCAAAAGTTATCCCTGCTGATGAGGTTTACATTGATAACAGGGTTAGAATTAAGTGCACAATCCCCAAATGTCCTGAGTACGGTTCTTCAGCTCATTGTCCGCCGCATGCACCTGGCCCGGATGAAATGAGAGATCTTGTGGGTGCATATAAAAAGGCATTACTTGTAAAACTTGAACTCCACCCCGCCACAGTAACTCTGGAAGACGTTGATATAACCGATGATAACGAAGACCTGGCTGTCAATAAGTCCCTGCAGGAACTTCTTAACAGCTATAGAAAGATAAATGATATACTTACAGATATTGAATCACAGAGTTTTTATGACGGCCATTATTTAGCCACATCTTTTTCAGCCGGTTCCTGCCACGCAGTATTATGCAACTATCAGGATTGCAAGGTCCTTAATAATGAACCCTGCCGTTTTGCATTACGCTCCAGGCCTTCTATGGAAGCAAGCTGTATTGATGCATATAAAACTGTCGCAGCTGCCGGATGGGATATTTACCCTGTGGGAAGCGACTGCAAAGCTGATGATGTCCCTCACGGGACACTTGCAGGAGTTGTCTTTGTCGATTAAAAAATTAGAAGCAATCTCAAGATAAATCAAGTGCCCCTGGCGGCGTTACAAAGCGGCTCAAAATGCTCACATACTACGTGTATGCTCTGCTTTCTCGCCATTTTGTGCCTTGCCAGAAACCCTAATCTTTTTTGAGATTGCTTCTAATAATTATCAAAAAGTATTTATTTCGCTCCATGGATGCCTATATTTCACTAAACCAGATAATATTTAGCCAACATTTATAATTACACCCCGCATAAACAACCTTCTTGCCAGATAATGCTTTTTATGCTGATATACATTTAGAATTTTATTATTCAGCTGCATAAGTTATCATCTCATGAACATCCCAGCTATAAGGAATGATACGTGAACATTTTCAAGATGGCCTGGAGAAATGTCTGGCGAAACAAACGCCGAACCATTGTTACGATTGCGGCAATGACTGTCGCCCTTCTGGCAATGATAGTTTATTCAAGCCTTATAGAAGGTTATATGCTAAGCATGGAGCGCTTGATCCTTGATCTTGAAATCGGTGATATGCAAATATATGCCAAAGATTATCGTGATAACCCTTCAATATATACGAAAATCAGATCCCATAATACATTAGTGAAACAACTTACTAAACTTGGATATCATGCGTCACCCCGACTGCTCGGAGGTGGACTGGCAGCATCAGGAGAAGCCTCATCCGGAGTAACATTCAGAGGCCTAGAAATATATCAGGACGAAAAAGTAAGCCATATATATAAACATGTATTCAAAGGCAAATGGCTTGATCCAGATTTTCCTGAAGAAGTAGTTATAGGAAGACGCCTTGCTATAGTTCTCGGTGTAAAACCTGGTGATGAACTGGTGGCCCTCAGTCAGGCATCAGATGGAAGTATGGCAAACAATATTTTTTATGTTCGTGGAGTTCTCAAAAACATCAGTGATGCAACAGACCGTTCCGGTATCTTTATGACTTCAAGTGCATTTCGGGACTTTTTTGTATTTCCCGAAGGAGTTCACCAGATTGTATTGAGAAAAGACCCTGAAACAGAACTCAAAGACGCAGCAAATATCGTAAAAAACATTGCTCCTCACCTTGACGTAAAAACCTGGAAGGAACTTATGCCCACCCTTGCTTCCATGGTTGAATCTGTACGGGGACTTATGCTCACTGTATTTTTCATAGTATATATAGCTGTCGCAATTTTGATTCTCAATGCTATGTTAATGGCTGTTTTTGAGCGTATCCGCGAAATCGGTGTGCTAAAGGCACTGGGCTTCGGGCCTGGACAGGTTATGGGTTTGATTTTGTCAGAAAGTGCCATTCAGACATGTCTTTCAATTCTCTTAGGGATAATCTTAAGTATTCCGTCTCTTTACTACCTTTCAAATTCAGGAATTAACATGGGCACTCTTGGAGGAATGTCTATTATGGGCCTTGCTGTAGACCCTGTATGGCGTGGGGTGGTAAATGCAAATACTTTCATAAGTCCGGTACTGATACTGGTCTTAATTGTCTTTTTCGCAGTACTATATCCCGCATTTAAGGCTACATGGATCAGACCGGTGGAAGCGATCCGCCACCAGTAACAGGAGAAATATTTATGGAAGGTTCGAACCTTGGAGTAATGGCCTGGCGTAATATATGGCGCAATCTCAGGCGCACTGTTTTGACTATTTCTTCCATTGCATTCGGAACATTTCTTGCGGTTATATCAACAGGAATACAGGACCGGAATTTTTCCGAAATGATAGATCTTGCCGCTCGTATGGGTGGAGGGCATGTAACTATTCAGCATAAAGAGTACCAGGACTACCCTACTATGAGCCGGACTATTGAAAACTGTAAAGAAATAACAAAGTCCGCTCTCAAAGACAAACAGGTTAAACATGTTGTAACAAGAATTACCGGCCATACAATGATTTCAACAGCAAAAGGAAGTTACGGTGCAGGTTTTATGGCAATCGACCCCTTGAAAGAAGATGATAAAACCCTTTCCATTATTAAAAACATAGTTAAAGGAAGTATGTTTGCAACATCCATGGACAGGGGCATTATTCTTGGCGAACGCCTGGCAAAAAACCTGGGAGCAAAAATGGGCAGCAAGGTAGTATACACAATGACTGACCGGAAAGGAGAAATTGTAAGAGGGCTTGCACATGTTTCAGGTATAATTCGGACCGGTGCGCCCGGCATTGATTCCGGCCTTAGCATTCTACCTATTGATTCAGTTAGAAAAATTCTGGGTTTCTCTGAAAACGAGGCAATTCAGGTGGCTGTTTTTATCGAAGATCAGCGAAAAAGCAAACAGGTTGCAAAACGGCTGTCAAAAAAATCAGGGACCGGTTCCGCGACACTAACCTGGAATGAAGTTAACCCGGAACTTGCGGGTTTTATTTCCATGAAAATCGGCGGAGCGATTTTCATGGAAATGCTTATAGCTGTCCTCGTGGCAGCAGGTATTTTTAACACATTGTTCGTCAGTGTAATGGAACGCCTGCGAGAGTTCGGGATCATGATGGCCATAGGGTTCAGCCCGGGAAGCCTTTTCAGACTTGTTATGCTGGAAAGTCTTTGGCTGGGGCTTGTAGGACTCGTTTCAGGAGCAATAGTAACCGCGGGTCCTTATTATTATCTTGCTTCAAAGGGTCTTGACATGACGGCAATGATTGGAGAAGGTGGAAGTGAAGTGGCCGGTGTAGCAATATCACCGATTTTCCATGTAGGCATATTTCCTGAACATGCAGCTCTCATTGCAGGTGCGGTTTTTATTACAACCATGATATCTGGTCTGTACCCGGCGTGGAGGGCAGGACGTGTTGTGCCTGTAGATACAATAAAGCTCGTATAAGGTGGTTGAATGAATGATATAAAACAGGTGCCTGTAGTAGAATTAAAAGATGTGACTAGGACTTATCGTCAGGGTGATGTAGATGTTAACGCACTTCGAGGGCTCACTCTCACTATTAATAAAGGTGAATTCACTGCTGTTTGCGGACCTTCGGGCTCAGGAAAAACAACCATACTGAATATCATTGGAGCGCTTGATGTTGCATCTTCAGGTAAAGTTTCTGTAGAAGGTAAGGATTTAAGCTCTTTGAACCGCAGGGAACTCAGCATTATGAGGCGGGACAGTATCGGTTTTGTATTTCAGGCTTACAACCTGATACCGGTACTGACAGCATACGAAAATGCTGAAATAGTCATGTCGCTCCAGGGGATAGCAGCTGATGAACGCCGAAACCGTGTCATGGACCTTCTTTCCGAAGTTGGCCTTGAAGGTATGGAAGATCGAAAACCACATCAACTCTCCGGCGGACAACAACAGAGGATAGCTATAGCACGAGCTATTGCTGCCAATCCTGCTGTTATCCTTGCCGATGAACCCACTGCCAATGTTGACTCCGATACTGCTGACAAACTTCTGGATATAATGGAAACGCTTAATCGTAAGCGTGGAGTTACCTTTATCTTTTCCACCCATGACCCCAAAGTAATGGACCGCGCCAGACGCATAGTACGCCTAATTGACGGCAGGGTTGTAATTGACGAGAACAGAAAAAATAATTAATACCATAAGATAAAAAAATTTAAACCTTTGAAAAATCGAAGCAGATATTAAGGAGGAATACATGGCCGAAATTTACGGTGGACATCTTGTTGCAAAGTACCTTAAAGAGTTCGAGGGCATAGAGACGGTTTTTTCACTTTCCGGAGGTCACATTGACCGGATATATGACGGGTTCTTGGAATACGGCATACGGTTGATAGATGTCAGGCATGAACAGGCCGCTGCCATGATGGCCCATTCCTATTCGATTTATTCAGACAGGCCCGGAGTATGTCTGGTTACCGCAGGTCCGGGTTTTACAAATGCCATAACAGGCATCGCTAATGCTCATCTTGAAAATTCACCCCTTGTTGTAATTTGCGGCAGCTCACCTGTACGGGACTCGAAAAAAGGGGCTCTCCAGGATATGCCGCAGAAAGAATTAATTTCACCCATCGTAAAATGGTCCAAGACCTGCCACGATATTAATAGAATCCCGGAATATATTTCATCTGCTTTCAGACATGCCGTTTCAGATCGCCCCGGACCGGTATTCCTTGAAATCCCGCCGGACGTGTTGGGCATAAAAACAAATGAAGAGGGAATCGTATTTCCGGAACCAGGCGGAAATGCTTATCGATCTCAGTCAGACCCTGATCAGATAAAGGCTGCTGCAGATCTTATTAATGCTGCAAAGAGGCCTATGCTGCTTGGAGGCAGTGCAGTCAGATGGAGCCCCTGCGATGATTCTCTAAAGGAGTTTATAAAAACAACCGGTATTCCATTTTCTCTTATAAACAACGGCCGCGGTGCACTGCCGGAGAATGATCCGCTTGCTCTCTGGGATTGCGGAATGCTTGGAATGTTGACAGCAATGTCTCAGGCTGATCTTATCATTGCACTGGGAGTGCGTTTCAACTGGGTTCTAATGTTCGGACAGGGCTTTCCCCAGGCAAAAATGGTAAGAGTTGATATAGATGCCTCGGAAATAAACCGGAACAGGCAAAGTGATGTCGGCCTTGTTGGAGACCTTGATCTCGTTTTGAAACAGCTTAATAAACAGATTAACAAAAAAGACCATTCCGGATGGATAAACGGTTTGAAAGAAAGTATTCTTCCAATGATTCAGGATGAATTGAAACAACGAGAAACGGTATCTGATCCAATTCACCCCGTAAGACTTGTTGAACAGGTAAGGAATGCCGTCGGCGAAGATGCAATCTATTTAATTGACGGTGGTGATACCAGTTATTTTGGGACTGTTGGTGTTCCTGCAATGGAAAAATCATCAGTAATAGCTTCTGCAGGCGGACTTTTCGGCTGTCTAGGGACCGGTATCCCTTTCGGAATTGCAGCAAAAGCGGCAAAACCGGAAAAAACTGTTGTCGTAATAAACGGTGACGGTTCCTTCGGGCTCAACGCAATGGAGTTTGAAACTGCTGTCAGGCATAATCTTCCAATTGTCTGCGTAATCTGCAATGATCAGGCCTGGGGTATGATAAAACACGGCCAGGAAATTACTTACGGTCCGGACCGTGTGATAGGCTCAAATCTTGGAGTAATTCATTATGAAAAAATTGTAGAGGCAGTTGGGGGCTACGGTGAACTGGTGGAAAAAGATGAAGATATTATCCCGGCAATAAAACGCGCAATAGCGTCAGGAAAACCCTCATGCATTAACGTTATAACAGATCCCACTGTAGCCAGCCCTGCAACCTATATGTTCGCCGAGGGTTTGAAAATGGAGTAAGTTATGAAAGCACTTGTATTTTCGGTCAATATTCCGCAATACCTTGGGCTGCAGGTTCTCGGGAAAATCAGCCCGAAACTTTATTATAAGGGACCACTTGCTACAGTCCGGCTTAAAGATGTGCCTGAACCGGAACTTCCAGGACCTGGATGGGTAAAAATTCGTAACCGTCTTTGCGGTGTATGTGCAAGTGATATCAATGTTATCTTCCTCAAAGACTCTCCTACAGCAAGTCCGTTTGCATCGTTTCCTTGTATTTTCGGCCATGAAATTATGGGGGAAGTAATTGATACAGGTTCTGATGTGAATGGACTCTCAGTTGGAGACAAAGTTACCATTGCCCCTCATCTTGACTGTGCGGCCAGAGAAATCAGTCCGGTGTGCGAGACATGCCGATCCGGCAGGGTGGGCAGCTGTGAAAATGTTTCAAAAGGGAAACTCGCTCCAGGCATGTTTACAGGTGTATGCAGTGATATCGGTGGAGGATTTGCCCCTTATCTTGTTGCTCATCAAAGCCAGGTTTTCAAGCTGCCGGAAAATATACCGCCGGAGGCTGGAGTTATGATCGAACCTTTTGCCGTTGCCCTTCAGGCAGTAATTGATAATATGCCTGAACCCGGAGATACAGTTCTTGTTATAGGCGGTGGAGTTATAGGCAGCCTGATCGTTTCCTCAATAAGAGCCTTTGGTATTGATTGTAATGTAACTGTAGCCGATCCATCCCCTGCGGCAGCTGATACGGCAAGAAAAGCCGGTGCTGACAATGTTATCTGCAGCGGCAATCTTTTCGAGCGCACCGCCGAAATTACAGGGGCTAAACGTTACAAACCCATGATGGGCGAAGAGATTCTTATGGGAGGGTATAAAAGAATCTTCGATGCAGTAGGACATACCGGCACTATAAATACTGCGATGCGCTGCCTTGCTTCCGGTGGCGTCCTTTCAGTAGTTGGAATCGGGGGTGATGTAAAGCTGGATCTCACTCCATTATGGTTAAAATTACAGACTATAAAAGGTGCCTTTTCATACGGATATACAAACATAACCGGAGAAAAAAAGCATGTCTTCGATATTGCCATAGAACTGGTCAAAGAAGGAAAGGTCAATCTATCAGAAATGGTGACTCACAGTTTTTCTATTGATGAATTGGAGAAAATGATCAAGATTAATCTCAACAAAGGAAGTCACGGGGCCATAAAAACCGTAGTAACATTCGAGTAGTTGATGGCATCTTAAATCCTGCTATAGCCTTTAACCTCCTATAGAGGACATAATATCGGAAACACCGTTAGAATTCCTGTCATTGATATCATGTTTACCCGGCTTATTATGTACCGCATCAAAAAATATATCTGCAAGTTCACTATCTGAGCATCCGGATCTTAGAGGCGTTTTGAGGTCTTTTTGATAATCTGATAAAAGGCAGGGTCGCAAATAACCGCTTGCTGTTATCCTTAAACGATTGCATTCACCACAGAAATGCCTGCTTAAAGGACGGATAAAACCTATCTCACCCAAACTACCCTCAAATTTGTAGCGCTTTGAAGGGCCATCATTAGTTTGCCTGCCTACAGGTATCAATTTCCCAAGTACACTGATCTTTTCCTTGATTTCAGGTGCCAGCATATGATGCCCGCCATCAAAGTCAGGATTTCCTATGGGCATGTATTCAATAAATCTTATATGAAAGGGGTAAGTAAATGATAGTCGCGCAAGGTCAACAACTTCATCATCATTTATACCATTAAGAACTACTGTATTAAGCTTAATAGGCCCAAATCCCGCCTCATGTGCTCCCATTATGCCTTGCCAGACTTTTGCAAATTGATCACGACCTGTTATAGTTTCAAACTTTTGTCTGTCCAGTGTGTCAAGGCTTACATTTATTCTTTTTATTCCCGCAGCCTTTATTCTTTGAAGATTATCAAAAAGAAGCACGCCGTTGGTTGTCAGAGACGTATCAACAATCCCTTCAATCTTTCCAAGACTGTCCAGAAAATCGTAAACTCCCTTTCTGACTAGCGGGTCACCGCCTGTAACCCTTACCTTGTTTATCCCTATATCCACTCCGATTTCTATAAGACGGAGTATCTCTTCATAACTCAATACATCTGCATGAGAAAGCTTTGGTGATAATCTTCGCGGTTCGCAATACATGCAGCGCAGATTACACCGGTCAGTAATCGAAACGCGAAGGTAATTAAGGTTGCGGCTATAATCGTCAAGTAATTTTTTATCTTCCAATTTTTCCCTGCTTTATTTTTTTTATCAAAATCAATTCAGATTAAATGGAAGTCTATTTTTTTCTGGGGAAAATTTCAATATGTTTTTAATATTTATAAGTAAGGAATGTTATTAAAGGAAGGAAGTTATTTAACACCAAACTTTTCACAATATTCCGGTATCTCAATCATAGGCGGCCTTTCATAACCGGCATCAGTAAATATATCGCAGTTATATTCATTATCTACAAGATTATACTGTATCATCTCTTTGAAAATCTCTTTTTTTATATCTATAATATCAAGCTTCCGGCTTCTTTCCAGGAAAGTTTTAAGAATAACAAAGGCCATTCTCCCAAGAGCCCTTGTGTCCTGATTTCTATGAACACGCTTTTCAAGGTCTACCTGAGCCATTACCTCAAGCCCCCATTTTTCATAGATATCAAGTATCATACTTGTTTCTACACCATATCCTATTGGAAAAGGTATTTTGTCAAACACATCCCGAAAACCCGCATACTCGCCTGAAAGCGGCTGCATAATCTGTGTAAGTTCCGGGAAGAAAAGAGAAAAAAGAGGCCTTATAACCAGCTCGGTAACTCTTCCTCCGCCTGTTTGCCTTATTTTGTTTTTTCCTATGGCAATCGGCCTGTCATAAAAAGCTTTTGAAAACCTAATTTTATCAGAAAGGATAAGCGGACCGATAAGGCCGTATGCAAACCTGTGATGAATGTTTTTTATATCAGCATCGATATAAACAATAATATTACCCTTAGTAATATAAAGAGCTTTCCAGAGATTCTCCCCTTTTCCTTTGAATTGTTCTATGTCAGGGAGTATATCAGTTGCCCTGTAAACATCTGCACCAAATTCACCGGCAATTTCCATTGTTTTGTCTTTTGAGCCCGAATCAATAATAACAATTTCATCAAGAAGGGGATATCTTGTCATAAGTTCCGACTTCATAATTAAAATTTCTTTACCTATTGTCGCCTCTTCGTTAAGAGTTGGGAGGCAAAGGGAAATTGAAAGATTCTTTTTCTCCTTTTGTTCCACAAGATATTTTAAATTTTTAAAGTCTGAATAATGAAACGTGTTTTTTTCAAGCCAGTTATTTTTCATCGCAAACTCCGTTATCAATTGCCTTCAAAACACCAATAACCTGTGCAATACCTTTAAATAAAGGGTCAATCTCTATTGTAGCATCTTCAAGGTGATAATTTTTACCATATGTAAGTCCAAGGGTAACCGCTGGTATATTTCGGGAAAGGAAAATTGCCATTTCTGATTCACTGGGTGAACTTACGGGATTTAACCCCAATGTTTCCATAACTGCTACAGTACTTTTTACAAGAGGATTATTATATTTCAGACCTGAAGCGTTGATAGTACTTATCGTTTTAAGTTCAAGGTCAACATTGTATTTATGATTTATACCATCGGCAATATCCTTTATATCAGTGAACATGGACTTTACCATTTTATCCGAGTCACTTTGAATTTCAAAGCCCAGTTTTGCATCATAGGCAATTATACCATGTTTAAAGCCACCTGATATTTTACCAATTATTACCCTTGCCCGTGGCATTTGAGGTAAACGCATTTTCATTATATTGGATATTATTTCATGTATTATAAGTATTGCATTTTGCTTAAATTTGTATTCTCCAGCAGCAGAAACAGGTACATTGCATTCAATTTCACATCTTTTCATACCGTCACAGGAGTAATTCAGCCTTCCAAGCTCTCCACCTTCAATACACACAGCACCTCTTATAGGACCGTCCCATGTTTTAAGAAGATGTCTGATTCCTCGAAGATTTCCCCGCCCTATCGACTGAATTACACCTGCAAGTACAATATTTGATTCAAACCTCAATCCAAGTTCCCTGAATATTTCCGGAAGAGACGCCAGAACTCCCACACCTACAGAATTATTAAGAATTCCGGTACCTGTAATCGTTTTTTTGTGTACAGTAAAATTATGCTCAATCTCTTTTTCTATAAAGGTATCCAGATGTGCAACTACAAAAACAGGAGGTTTGGAGGGGTTAGTCCCCCTGATAATGCCTATCGGGTTCTGATATCCGTCCATTGTGCATTCATCAACTCCGTTTTCTGCAAGTCTTTCCATGAAAACACCAGTGCGAATTTGCTCTCTAAATGTCGGTGCCGGTATTTGTCCTATAAGCACAACATTAGTTATTATTGTTTCCTTAATAGCTTTAATTCTGTCTGCAAAAACAGGTAGTTGTTTAAGATATTTATCCATTCTTTAACCTCAGCCGAATATCTTCAAAAAGACTAAATAGGATCTATATATAGCGTTATGGTGTTTGACCAGGCATTCGACATACTACATTTATGCCTTTAATCCTGATCAAGCACTATATATTGTATATGAAGATTCTTACTTAGTGCCCATCCAGTCCCGCCAAAGCGGGATTGCCCAATATCTTAGTTATGCTCAAAAAATAATCCTCGGAATATCAAACATATGCCTGTGGTTATTTTTTCGCATGCCTTGATCTTGAACAAAAATTCCTCATTTCTGGATGGACGCTACTTAATCATTGACTATACTTTGTACGAGCTCATCAATACGTAAAGCCGTTAATAAACAAAATATTTTTATTAGCTAATAAACCGGTATATATATGGCTGCAATCGAAGATATTTAGAATTTTGTATAAAAGAAAATTTATCAGATAGTTACTAATTTTATACATCATATTGGATTTCAAGGTCAAGGTAATATTATGAGTACAGCTAAAATGAAGTCTACTTTTCATTTTTTTTAAAAAAACCTTTTATTTTATCTTTTTTTATATTAAATTATTTTACTGCTTTTTCTTTTTTTCTTTAAATAGAAAAAACTAATTTATCGATCAGCAAATTTTTAATAAAGAGAATAAAATGGGTTTAAAAAAATTTAATGACTTCCCTGGTAGAGGAACTTTTTCCCACGGTATTCATCCACCTGATAATAAAAACTTTTCCGCTGAAAATTCCATAGAGGTTATGCCTTCACCTGGCAAAGTTGTACTACCTTTGCTCCAGAGTATAGGTGCTCCATGTGAACCTGTTGTCAAACCAAAACAGAAGGTTGAGTTTGGTGAAATGGTTGGAAAAGGTATGGGCTTCGTTTCAGCATCGCTTCACACCCCTATTTCCGGTCAGGTACAGAAAATGTCTGTAACAACACTACCGAGCGGAAGGCACCTGCCGTCAATAACTATAAAGGCAGAGGGAGAGCAGGTTTCAGGCCGGGAATTATTTGACGACATAATTGGCGGCATCTGGCCCAAAGAAAATATTCAGGATTATTTCACTGATACGATTTCAAAAGCTATAAGTGATGCGGGCGTAGTTGGATTAGGGGGTGCTGCTTTTCCAACACACGTAAAGGTAATGCCCAGTGATAAGATTGTGATAGATACTCTTATAATAAACGGGTGTGAATGCGAACCTTATCTTACTACCGATTATCGCCTGATGGTTGAGGCGCCTGACGCAATCATTACAGGTGCTCTTCTTGCAGGTTATGCAGTTTCAGCAAAAGAAATTATCATCGGTGTTGAGGACAATAAACCCGAAGCAATAAAGATTCTACAGGAAAAATCAAAAGGAACCGATATAAGGGTTGCTGCTCTGCAGACAAAGTATCCTCAGGGAAGTGAGAAACAGCTTATCCAGGCATTACTAAATCGTGAAGTACCCTTGGGAGGATTACCCGGTGATGTGGGTACAGCCATGAGCAATGTGGGAACAATAGCTGCAATTGCCCGTGGAGTTGTTAGAGAAAAACCTCTTACCCATCGTGTAATAAGCGTAACGGGTCCGGGCATTGTAAACCCAAAAAATCTTCTGGTTCCAATTGGGGTAAGTATCGGGGAAATTTTTGATTTTTGTGGAGGACTTACAAAAGACGCGGCCCGACTGATCTCAGGAGGCCCGATGATGGGCTTCGCGTTCTCGGATTTAAACACACCAGTAACTAAAGGAACAAGCGGCATAACTGTTCTTACACATGATGATTTAAAAAGAGAACATGAAACAAATTGCGTGCGATGCGGACGATGTGTTGATGTCTGCCCTATGAACCTTGTGCCGACCAGACTGGCTATGGCTGCAAGATACAAGAATGTAGAACTTGCACAAAAATATAATATTATGGGTTGTTTTGAATGCGGATGCTGCACATTTATATGCCCTGCAAATTTAAAACTTGTTCAGCTTATACGGACAGGCAAGGCTCAGGTAGCAGCAAGTCAAAAAAAATAACTACAATTATGACAACGGAATAAAAAACTGAATCAAGTTAAGAGACCTTTGAAAACGTTCATT
>JABHLN010000063.1 GCA_018693105.1 Desulfobacterales bacterium
ATTAAACCGGTCATGTCCTTGGGGTATGAACCGGAGGCCTTTTCTATCAGGTTTTGATTGGGGCCGATATCGTATTTACCCCGGTTAAGATCGGAATATTTCTGCATTTTTGCCCAGCTGGTACCAAAGTCATATGTCTGGGCCATTATTGGAATTGTCCATTCTCCTTTTTTTACCCAGTTATATACCGAAGGCGGAAGAAGGTCTTTGATCTTCTCGCAATTGGTTGAATCGTAAACATCTCCATCTTTTAAGCCGTGCTTTTCGAACATGGCATCCTGTTTTTCTTTCCACTGTGGATCAAATTCAGGATAACCTGCCGGGTCATCAGGGTTATCACCTGAAGGCAGATGCATACCAGCAAGTACCGGCTGGTATAAAAAACCTGTTAAACATAATGCAAACACAATTAAACTAAAAATTTTTTTAATGTACATACTATTTTTCTCCTTAGGTTTTGTATAAAATTTGAAAATCAGTTTGTTTATTTTCCAATATACAAGTTAGTATCACCCCCCCTTTTTGGTTACCGGTTATAAAATACCAATGTTAATAAGCTGGTATAATAAAAGTAAAAAATAAAATTAATGGTACCGTAAACCCAGCTATAGCGGGACTACGGTGTTATATTGTTTGGTCATGTGTTCGACATACCACAACTATACCTTACTCCTAATTAACCACTATGGCTTAAATACTGAAGATATACATTTAGCCATCGGTTATACTTTGAGACCTTTGCATAACGTCCCTTTTTGCCTGATTTCATCGTCAGACTCAAATTTTAATCCTCGAAATACTCAATGTATTCCTCTGGTTAAAACTTTCGCCTTCCTTGAACTTAAACAAAAATGAACTTTTTTCAAAGGTCTCACTTTTATGAAAGCATCAACATTACAAGATTATAAAAATTTGATTTTAAATCTGCCAACCGGAAAGTTAACCAATGATGAGAATTATGGTGGGAATATAATTGTTCATTTTGATTCTGCTTATGAATTGGATCTGTGATTCTACAAATATTTATATTTTATAGCTTTGAAATAAATTTATCATTATCCAAAAAACAGCTAATGATTGCGCTTTTTGGAAATTTAATCCCGCTTAAAGCAGGACTTTTTTCAAAGGTCGTGTGTCTGTAAATGTTTTTTTACATAATGAATGCGTTTCAGGTTTTTTCATTACTCATGAGAACCTTTTGGATGAATCTCATAAGGTTTTGATTTGCAATACTGAGCGCGGCAATTATCCCTTCTGTTTCTGTGTCAGTTGTTATCCCTGAATGGGATTTTGAAATAATATTCAGGGATAATGAGAACCTGTCTCAAAAATACATCTCTTGTCCTGTGGTTGTTTTATCTGTCTTGCCCCGAACCCAATCTGAATTATTGAGATGGGTTCGAGGCATTATAGCTTAAAGCAAATTCCTGATAAGTCGGAACGCAACTTTTTAGATTGAAAAATTCATAGAACAAACCATTTATTAATAGTGGCCAATATCTACTTAATGTCATAAATTACTTTTTCGAGATTTCCGCTGAAAGTAAACGGTGCCTTGTATGCTTTCGATACTGGTGAACGGAGATCACGCCCTATGTCCAAACCTTCCCATGGTGGGAATCTCATTGTAAGGGGAAAATTGACTTCACCTGACTTTTTGCCGTTTATAAATAATTCCCCTTTACCCTGGAAAAGTTTTGTTTTTGTAAACTCAAATTTTACTTCAGCTTTGCCTATTGGAATCTTTGAGGTTGACGTAATTGTTGTCAGAAGGTCATCACCTGCAACATTATGTTCATATACAAGCTTATTGTCTTTTATATATAAGGTATACCCAGAACTCATATCGCCATGGGCAGCAAGCACGCCTTCTTCTTTTACAGATTTTCGATTAATTATAGCGCTGATAGAATGAGAATGGTTCCTGTATGTAGGCGTTTGGCTTGTTTCTATTGTATTCATTCCCGGATAGTAGACAAAATGTTTCTTACTTCTTATTGCATTCGGATGTAAATTAGATACTTTAAGATACAGGGGGCGGTCGTCAATTGGAAGGACATCATATTTCTTAGCGGCTTTCCACCATTTTTTCTCAAGTTTTTTTACTTTTTCAGGGTATTTTTCCGCAAGATTCTCTGATTCTGAAAAATCTTTTTTTAGATTGTAAAGCTCCCAGAGAACCTGGTCATATTTCTTCCTGCCTCTGTAAGTAACTATCTTCCAGTCTCCGTCAACATATGCCCTGTGACCTTCTATTTCATAATGCTGTTCTTTCCTTTTGCTTTTAGCTTTTTTGTTATTAAAGGTGTACAGCATGCTTTTCCCTGCAATAGGTTTAACATCCCGTCCTTTATATTTATTCGGTGCCTTAATGCCGGCAATTTCAAGAATGGTCGGCATTATATCTGTTATATGGTGAAATTGATTACGAATACTGTTTTTGTCCTTGATTCTCCCGGGCCAGCTCATTATCAGAGGAGAACGTACACCTCCACCGTGTGCAGTACGTTTAGAATATTTAAAAGGTGTATTGCCGGCCTGAAGCCATCCGTGGTTATAATGCGGACGGGTTTCCGGCCCGCCGATTTTATCATAAAACTTTAAGTTTGTTTCAGTTTTAGTATTAAGGCCGTTCATAAATCTGTATGCATTATATGCCCCGTCATAGCTGGATTCACCACTGGCCCCATTATCTGATGACAGAATTACCAATGTATTTTCAAGATCACCGACTTTTTCAAGATAGGAAAGAAGACGGCCTATATTTTGATCGGTGCTGTCAATAAAAGCAGCATAATTTTCCTGAAAACGGGCGGCCATTTTTTTCTCATCAGGTGTAAGCTTGTCCCATGGTTTTACTCCCGGATTGTGGGGGGACAATTTTGTGTTTTCGGGAGCAATGCCCATTTTTTTCAAGCGCGACAGGCGTTCTTCGCGTATTTTGTCCCAGCCCTTGTCATATTTACCTATATATTTTTCACGGTCTTCTTTTTTGGTATGATGGGGCCAGTGAACTGCTCCAGTTGCATAATACATGAAGAAAGGTTTGTCAGGAGATGTGGCTTTCTGTTCTTTCAGCATTTCAATGGTCTTGTCCGCCATGGCATCAGGAAGGTAAAAAGAACCGTCTGTGGGTGTAGCTATTACTTCGGTACCGTTTATCAATGAATGTGGAATCCATTGACAGGTCAATCCGTCAAAAAAACCCCAGTATCTTTCAAATCCCCTGTGGGTCGGCCACGAATCATAAGGTCCGGCATATGACTGATGTTCCCCTGCAGTCAGATGCCACTTTCCTGTCATCATTGTACTGTAGCCGTTGTCTTTGAGCATCTCTGCTATAGTGACTGAATTAAGGGTCATTTCACCCACATAACCAGGAAAACCCAGATTAACATTTGTAACCCATCCGACACCTGTAGAGTGAGAATTTAGACCGGTAAGAAGAGAAGAGCGCGAAGGAGAGCAGACAGCATTGTTTGTAAAATTGTTATATCTAAGCCCGGATTTTGCAAGACTATCAATATTAGGTGTTTTTATTTCCGAACCAAAACTCCCGATATCGGTAAAGCCGAAATCATCGAGAAAGATCAACAGAATATTCGGGCTTCCTTTTGGAGCTTTTACCGGCTGTGACCAGCTGGGTTTTGATTCACGAATACTTTTTCCTATAACACCTTTAAAATCTTTTGCATCAGCAGTGTTATTGGAGAAAATTCCTGCTCCCGTGACAGAAAAGAGCATGATGAATATGGCAAAGAAAATGAAAAACCGTCTGTAGCTCATAGCACCTCCGGATAATAGACTGTTAATTGAATATTTTACTAAGGTCTATTAATTAGCATTGCCTTGTATTTTTAATTAATTAAGCATCTTACTGTCTATCCAATTAGGCATGCTAATATATTTCTACTTTTAATTTGATACTCAGGTATTTAGTAAGTCACTTGACTAATGTCAAGGGGTTTTTGAAACAATTTGGCCTGCATTTTCAGGAAAACAGAAAAGTATTTAACCGGAAATTATTATTAAATTAAACTATCGATCATAAATACAGGGATTAATGCAGTGATATTCTTTAAGAAAAATCATTTCTTCAGAATTGAAAACCATTCATCCATAATCTCGGATGTGGCTTTTTCAGGATCTTTGAAATCTTTGCCTGCAGCGGGCAACAGAAAACGACGAAATGTTATAAATGAAATACGCATCGCAACCAAACCTACTACAAGTGAGTAGGGATCGATATCAGGGATCATCTTACCATTTTCCTGTTCTTTTTTTACAAGTTCTACAACTCTTTCAATAAACGGGAATTTATTAGCAACAGGACCTTTATCTTTTACATTGTCTGTTACTTCGCGCAAAATAAAATCCATAAACCTTTTATCTTTTTTCAGCACCTGGTCGCCGCTTAATAAGGCGCTGTCCAAATCATCAAAATTTATTTTAGTATTCCAGAGTTTCTTGAGCAGGTATTCATGGGTTCTTTGTCTCAAATTATCCTTTGATCCGAAATATACGTGAATAAGGCCATGGTTTACACCGGCATGGGAGGCAACATCCCGTACCGATACAGCATTTATTCCATGTTTCGAAAAAAGATCTGCTGCAGCCTCTATAAGAGCTGTTTCCACTTCATCACGGCCATGTGGTTTTTTGTTCTTCTTTTTCATAAGAATACCTGGCAGCATCCTGTGCAGAGTAGACTATTATAAGAGCTTTACTGCCACTCCGGTTGCTTTTTTTGAATTATTATCTTTAACTTTAATATTGATTAATTTGATCGAGAATATTTTTTAGACACTTAACTATTTATACACATGACTAACCTTGTCAAGGAATTTATATTATTTTTTCAAAAATAGTTCTTTCTCTTTTTATTTCTGAATAATCTTTAGGATATTTTTTGTGGGGTCTTATTTACTCAGAATTGAAAACCACTCTTCCATAATCTCAGATATTGATTTTTCAACTTCTAGTAAATCCTTGCCTGCTGCCGGCAACAGAAAACGGCGAAATGTTATAAATGAAATACGCATTGCAATCAAACCTACTACAAGTGTATAGGGGTCGATATGTGAGTTCACCTTTCCGTTCTCCTGTTCTTTTTTCACAAGCTCTACAACCTTTTCAACATACGGGAATTTATTTGATACAGGACCTTTATCTTTTACATTATCGGTTACTTCCCGTAGAATAAAAGACATAAACCTTTTATCTTTTCCAAGCACCTGGTCGCCGCTTATCAGGGCGCTGTTGAAATCAGTAAAATCTATTTTAGATTTCCAGAGATTCTTTAGCAGGTACTCACGGGTTCTTTGTCGCAAATTATCTTTGGATCCGAAATATGAGTGAACCAGGCCATGGTTTACACCGGCATGGGAGGCAATTTCCCTTATCGATACAGAATGTATTCCGTTTTTCGAAAAAAGATCTGCGGCAGCTTCGATAAGAGCGTTTTCGACCTCTTCACGACCATGTGGCTTTTTCTTTTTCATAAGAAACCTGACAGCGTTTCAAGCAAAGCAGGTTTGATAAGACTTTTCCTGCTATGCCGATTGTTTTTAGAATTATTAGTTTTAAATTTTAATATTGATTAATTTGTTAGTGAATACTTTAGTTTCTTTATCATTTACACACATGACTAACTTTGTAAAGGGATTTTAATTTTTTCAAAAAAAATAGCCCTTTCATATAATTTCCTGAATCAAACCCGGGATTATTTCTTGGAGCCTATTCTATATGCCCGACACTAAATTTTTATTAAAAAATTGAATAAAAAAGTGGATAATTATTTTTTTTAGAGAGGGAAAAAACTTGACATATTCTAAATATAAAGAATAGATAAGCTGTGTAGCCGTACGGCTTCGAGCTTTTTAAGTGATTACCACTAAAAAAGATTATATTAAGATGACTTAATTATCAATCCCGGGGCATTTCATTTGCCTTTTGTTTTACAAGTTATTACTCAAGATTCAAAAAGCATTTATTGAAAAGTTATATTACGGATGGCTTTGTAAAAAGTTCAAGATCTAGGCGTCGTAAATCCCGAGGAATGAGGCGTACATATAGTACGCCGCAGTGACGAAGGCTGCAGCGCAACGTAGATATTGGATTTTTTACGAAGCCATCAAAAATTGAAAGGATCAATCATGACCAGCAATGTTATTTTAAAAGAGGAAGACGGTGTTGGGATCATAACTCTTAATCGTCCTGATAGTCTCAATGCACTAGGTCCCCCGGTTTTCAGGGAGCTTTCCTCTATTATTGATCAAATTGACAATTCTGATAATGTCAGAGCAGTTATTATAACCGGCGCAGGTAAAGGTTTTTGTTCAGGAGGAGATGTTATAGGGCATCCAATTTTTGAAAATAAAGATCCCATGGTAAAGGAATTTGATTTTAAGGCTGCACATAATGTTACACTTGGCCTTCAAAGGCTTCCAAAACCTGTTATTGCGGCAGTTAACGGTATTGCAGCAGGTGGGGGATGCGACCTTGCCATGGCATGTGATATAAGGATTGCTTCAGAGAAGGCCCGTTTTTCTGAAATTTTTGCCCGCTCTGGACTTATGCCTGATATGGGCGGCTCATATTTGCTTCCAAAACTTGTAGGTTTAGGTAAGGCTTTTGAGATGATTTTTACCGGTGAAATTATAGATGCCGAAGAAGCATTGAAAATTGGTCTTGTAAACAAGGTCGTGCCCCCAGAAGAGTTAATGCCGGCTGCAATGGCTATGGCAAAACGTTTTGCAGAAGGACCTTCACTGTCATATAAATATTCTAAATGGGCTATTTATAAAGGCCTTTCAATGGGCCTGGAAGATGCTCTTGATAATGAATTGTACGGGCAGTCTGTCCTTTTGGAAACAGAGGATGTGAAAGAAGCAATAAAATCTTTTTCAGAAAAAAGAAAGCCGGTTTTTAAAGGAAAGTGATATCATTATTGATTAAATAGTAATTGATTAAATAGTAATTGATTAAATAGTAATTGATTAACTCGTAATTGATTAACTCGTAAAAAATTATAACCGATGGAGATTTTTTTATATGGACTTTGCATTTACGGATGAAGAAAACAGAATAATCTCTGAGATTCGGGAATTCATCGAAAAGGAAAGCACCCCGGAGATGCTTGAGGAGACCCACAAGCTTGAAAGAATATACGGAGGGAAGCTGGGAAGAGAATTTATAAAAAAGTTTGCGTCAAATGGCTGGCTTTGCCCAAGCTGGCCGGAAGAATACGGTGGTATAAATTCTTCTGCTATGCTGACTTATATGATAAAAAATGAAATGGCTTATTCGGGCATTCCAGCTTTGTTTGTAGGCGCTCATATGGCCGGTCCTACAATAATGGAATTTGCAGATGAGAAAATGAAGGAAAAGTTCCTGCTTCCTATTGCAAAAGGTGACCTGGAATTTTCTCTTGGATATTCGGAACCGGGTGCAGGATCGGATCTTTTAAGCCTTGAAATGCGGGCAGAAGACAAGGGTGGTCACTATCTTGTAAACGGGCAGAAAACATTTAACACTCATGCTCATGTGGCTGACTATCACTGGCTTGCAGTTAGGACCGATCCTGATGCTGCAAAGCATAAAGGTATATCAATTCTTATCGTGGACTTTAAAACACCCGGTATTACAATAAGACCGATGATAACCATCGTGGGTTCACGTACCAATGAAGTTTATTATGACAATGTAAAGGTGTCGAAGGATTGCCTTGTGGGTGAAGAAAACAAGGGCTTTAATTACATTATGGAGGCTCTTGATTATGAGAGGATGTTTCCGTTTGCCCACTATAGAAAAGTTTTTGAAAATATTGTTGAATACGCTAAAGAAAAAATTGTTCACGGGGAACCTCTTTCAAAAAAACCGCTTGTTCGCCAGAAACTTGCCCAGCTTGAAATTGAGCTGGAGGCATCCGAATTGCTTTATTATAATCTTGCACATGTATTAGACAACGGAAAGGTACCGAATTATCAGGCATCAATGGAAAAAACATTTGTATGTGAACTGGATCAGAAGATTTCCGCAGTCGGTATGGAAATAATGGGCCAGTACGGTCAACTCTCAAAAGGTTCAAAGTGGGCGCCGTTTGACGGTGAAATGGAATATTACTACAAGTGGTCAATTGTTGAGACAATTTACGGTGGTACCACCGAAGTACAGAAAAATATAATGGCCCAAAGGGGCCTGGGCCTTCCACGGGTATAGGAGGAAAGAATGAATTTTGACTTAAATACTGAACAGAAAATGCTTAAAGACTCGGCCCGAAATTTTTTCTCCAGAGAAGCTGACAAAGAGTTTATTCGTGAAATGGAAAATGATGAAAAAGGATATTCTCAAAAGATGTGGAAAAAGATGGCCCGCCTTGGATGGATGGGTCTGCTTGTTCCTGAAAAGTATAATGGCGAAGAAATGGGATTTCTTGATATGACGGTTCTTCTTGAAGAGATGGGGTATGCCTGCCTGCCGGGACCATTTTTTTCTACTGCTGTTTTATCCGTAATTACTCTTCTTGAATCCGCAAATGAAAAACAGAAAAAAAGACTTCTTCCTAAGATTGCCGATGGGAGTCAAATTATTACTCTTGGATGGATTGAAGAAAGCGGAACATATTCGGGTAAGGGGATAAGTGCAAAAGCTGAATTAAAGGATGATAATTATATAATTTCAGGAACGAAACTATTTGTTCCTGATGCAAATACTGCGGATAAAATAATCGTAGCTGCAAGGACTGATAATTCACCCGAAGATCCTGATGAGGGAATAAGTCTCTTTGTCGTTGATTTAAAAGGTGATTTAAAAGGTGATTTAAAGGGTGATACAAATAATAAAAGTATAAATATCGAGGCTCTAAAAACCATAAGATCAGATAAATTGTGTGAGGTTACTTTTAAAAATACAATAGTTCCAAAAGATAATATGCTTGGTGAGCCCGGTAAAGGCTGGGAAACACTTAATAAGGTACTTTTAAAAGCTGCTGTTGCAAAGTGTGCAGAAATGAGCGGGGGTGCTAAAAGAGTTCTTGAAATGGTTGTTGAGTATGCCAAAATGCGGCACCAGTTTGGAAGGCCTATAGGTAGTTTTCAGGCTATCCAGACTGGTGCCGCATGCTGACATTTGTTGACACTTCGGTTTATATGACAAGTATGGCATCCTGGAAAATAAATGAAGGCCTGCCTTATGAAAAAGAAGCATCCATGGTAAAATCATGGGTAAGCGAATCCTATAAAAAACTTGTTTCCATTGGTCACCAGGTAATGGGAGGTGTTGGTTTTATGGAAGAGTTTGATCTCCAGCTTTATTTCAAACAGGCTAAAGCATGTGAACTTGCATACGGAGATTCAGATTTCCATCGTGAACTGGTTGCCGTTGAAATGGGATTGTAATTTTTACGAGTTCAACAAATTTGATGGGTGATTGAAGCTTCAACATAAATAATACAGGGGCCGGATATGCTTGTCAGTGACATTGTCAGGAGGAATGCCGACTTTTATTGTGATCGTGACGCCGTGGTTGTGCCCGGTGAGCGAACAACAAGCTGGAGCCAGCTTGAAGAAAGAACAAACAGGTTTGGGCGTGCTTTGTTATCACTGGGACTTCAAAAAGGTGACAGGGTAGCTACTTATGCGCCGAATTGCGGTGAGTATATAGACTTTTTTTTTGCATGTGCAAAAACAGGTATAATAGGAGCGACAACAAATATCCGTCTTGCCCCCGCTGAACTTATCTCCTATCTTAACTATATTGAACCCTCAGCAATAATTGTTCATAGAGACCTTGAAAAACAGGCTTTTTTTATAAAAGACATACCTTCCGTTAAGCATATCATAGGAATCGGTGCCGGCCATAGTTATAATCTTGACTTTGAGTCTATGTTAAAAGCGGAAAAGACCAATGATCCCGGATGCAAAATTGACGAAACCGACATCTTCCAGCTTGGTGCTACAAGCGGAACCACAGGTGTACCTAAAGGCGCTCTTCTTACTCATAAAAATGCAATCGCAGCAATATTAAACTGGATGCTTGAGATTCCCACCCCTTCCGAAGGGACAAATATGCAGAACATTCCCATGTTCTTCAATCCCGGGGGGCCGTCAGGTCTTCATCCTGTCCTTATGAAAGGGGGGAGGTCCGTGATCTTTCCTGCTTTTGAACCGGGAAATTTCCTCAAATCAATACCGGAATACAAGGCTACTAATTCAATACTGGTTCCAACCATGATAGGAATGGTGCTTAGTCACCCGGATGCTGAAAAATATGACCTTTCATCATTAAAAGGTATTGGAAGCGGCGGGTCCCCGATTTCAAGAGAAATGCTTAAAAGAGCACGTAAGGTTTTCGGAGATGTTTTTTACCCAATGTTCGGAATGGCGGAAACCTATTCAAGCGGCATGACGCTTAGGCTTGAAGATCAGTATACTGAAGGAACTCAAGATCAGGTAAGACGACTTAATTCAGCAGGAAAACCCCAGATGCTCATGCAGGCTAGAGTTGTTGATAACGATGGTAATAATGTTACCAAAGACAATGAAAGTCCCGGAGAACTACTGCTGAAAGGTGATTCTGTATCTTCGGGATATTTCAGGATGCCTGAAGAAACAAAAACATCCCGCGATGGTGAATGGCTTAAGACCGGTGATATAGCCGTAATGGACAATGACGGCTATATAACAATTGTAGACAGGAAAAAAGATGTAATTATTACAGGTGGAATAAATGTATTCAGCCGGGATATTGAAGAAGCTGTTACATCACACCCGGCTGTTGCCCAGGCCGCCGCAATCGGTATTCCTCACGAAAAGTGGGGTGAAGCCATACATTGCGTGGTAACACTTGAGCCCGGCATGGATGCAAAAGCAGATGAACTTATATCATATGTATCAAAAAGAGTCGCGGGATATAAAAAGCCGGGATCAATCGATATTGTTGATTCATTGCCCATTGGCGGGACAGGGAAAATACTAAAAAGGGAGCTTAGGGAAAAATACTGGGGAAAAAAATCTTACGGAGAACCTGTATGATAAAAAGATACATAGATCTTGTTTCGGGTAATGCGAAAAGTAATCCTGAATCTATTGCTGTTATTGCAGATGGTGTCAGGTTGACCTTTTCTGAACTTGATATGCGAATCGGCAGGCTGGGATCGGCTTTAAGAAATGCCGGCCTGAAAACCGGTGCCAGGGTTGCCCTGCTTGCGGCAAATGAACTTGAATATGTTGAAATACAGGCAGCATGCCTTAGATCCGGTTTTACAATGGTGCCTTTGAATATCAGACTTGCTCTTCCCGAACTGGCTTTTATAATAGATGACAGCGAGCCTGCAATAATCATCGGCGGCAGAAATCAGCATGAACGAGTAAAAGAGCTGGCATTATCAAATTCAGTGCAGAAAGTCATTGGGCTTGGGGAAACTGATGATATAGAATCATACGGTGATTTTATTTCAAGGGCAACACCTGATCCTGATGCTGATCCCCTTGATCCGGATATTGTTTGTACGATTTTGTATACAAGCGGTACTACCGGGCGGCCCAAAGGAGCGGTTATTGACCGGCTTGGATTAACCGCAAGGGTATTTGTCAACTCATTTGAACTTGAATCATCTTCTAATGACATATTTGTTGCCTTCCTGCCGATGTTTCATATTTCAGCCTACCTTGTATATGCATCCCTTTTCAGCGGGGGAACTGTAGTAATGCCTCCGGAATTTACTCCTGAGTCATGTGTTGAAATACTCGAAAGAGAAAAGGCAACATCAATGGTTCTTGTACCGACTATGATAAGAATGCTCATAGACAGCCCGGCAGTTGAAAATTTTGATCCTTCCAATCTAAGACTGATTGTTTACGGAGGGGAGTCAATTCCGCCGGCGGTTTTAAAAAGGGCTGTTGATAAATTCCAATGCGGTTTTCATCAGCAGTACGGCATGACCGAAACCGGCGGTCAGTCTGTATTGAGATGTGCTGATCACATAACCGATGATTATGAAATACTTGGTTCTGCCGGAAAAGATGCCGTTACTTTTGAAGTACGTGTTGTGGATGATAATGACAAAGACGTACAGGAAGGAGAGCCCGGTGAAGTTGTATGCCGTGGACCTGCTGTGATGACAGAGTATTGGCGAAGGCCTGATGCCACTGAAGAAACCCTTAAAAACGGCTGGATGCATACCGGTGATATAGGTCTGCGCGATAAAAACGGCTACCTGCATATTATTGACCGTAGAAATGACATGATTCTTTCGGGGGGTGAAAATATCTATCCCCGGGAGGTTGAGCAGATTTTGATGGGGCATCCGCAGGTTTCCGAGGCAACAGTTATTGGTCTTCCGGATCCAAAATGGGGCGAAGTAGTAACATGTATACTGGTTGGGGAAACCCCGGAAGAAAAAGAGTTAGAGGAGTATTTAAGAAAACATATTGCCGGATACAAGCTGCCCCGAAAATGGTTTCGGCTTGATGAACTTCCCCGTAACGCTGCAGGTAAAGTATTGAAAAATATATTAAGAGAGCAGCTTTGATGGCGTTGGGAAAAAAGTCTCCATCTACTGCGTTATAGCGTTTGATCAGAAGTTCGACATACTGCATGTATGCCTTCACTCCTGATCAACCACTATGCCTTGTATATAAAGATTTTTACTTAGCACCCCAAGGGCATTTCCTACGGGCACCATCGGTTATACTTTTTACGAGTTCATCAATGATTCAGCAACTTAATATAGTTGTTCCAAAAATGGGACAGTGTTAGGGTAAATTTTATGTGAGGCTGCTATATCAATTGTTAAATTTTGTTATGAAACTGTATAACTTAACTTGAAATGAAATAAGGAAACATCACTATGAGCAAAAAGAAAGTAAATTTTTACGACACAACGCTTCGCGATGGTGTACAGAGCTTGTGGGCAATGTTTTTTAAATACGGTATGCATGTTGCTGTGATCGATGAAATGGATAAGGCCGGTTACAATTTTATCGAGCTGCCGGTAAATGCCATGAATGGGAAAATGCAGGTTCGTTTTTTGAAGGAAAACCCCTGGGATTACGCTCATCTGTTTGGAGAAAGGATTAAGAAAACAAAGAAAAGTCAAGTGTTAATGGAATGTCTGGATTTACTGGATTATGGCGAGCCTCGATCTATAGTCAGGTTATATTATCAGTTGGCATTCAGGGCAACAGGGGCGACACGCTTTTTTTATATGATTAATACAAGAAATGAGCTTGATCGTCATTGTCCATGGGTTGTGCCCATGGGGAGAGAGATGGGGCTGGAATTTGAGCCTTGCCTTTGTTATTACCCTTCTCCCCGGACAACAGACGAGTATTATGCCGGCGTTACCAAAAGGCTTGTGGAAGAGTATAAGGCTGATGCGATCTGGCTAAAGGATGCAGGTGGATTGTTAACGGTGGAACGAATAAAAACCCTGCTTCCGGCAATCCAGAAGGAAGCAAAGGGGGTGCCGATAACTCTTCATACCCACGGCATGAGCACGAATCAGGGACGGGTCGTAGTGGAAGCAATGGCTCTGGGTGTTGATGGTGTTCACACCTGTATTCCTCCGTTGGCATCCGGGTCCTCACATGTGTCAATTTATAATGCGATGCATAATGCAAAAGTGCTGGGCCTGGAACACAATATAACTGATGTGGAAGCACTCGAGGAGGTTGAGAGGAGGCTGAACAGGATTGCAAAAGAGGAAAGCCTGCCTGCAGGAGTACCCCTGGAATACGATCATGGCGTATATTCGCACCAGATACCGGGGGGCGTGATTTCAAATCTAAGGGAACAATTAGGGCAGTTGGGTATCGGTGATAAACTGGATGAGGTTTTGGATGAAGTTGTTCAGATCATTGCGGATATGGGAGACCCCATTATGATTACACCGGCTTCCCAGTTCATTGTGTCTCAGGCTGCCATTAACGTGGCAACAGGAGAACGTTATAAAGAGATTCTTGATTCAATAATTGAGACAGCTCTGGGCGTCTGGGGCTGGGAAGATGCCGGAGTTCCCTGGATGGACCCCAATGTTAAAGACAGGTTCCTAAGCCATCCGAATGCAAAAATACTTAAAGAACAATATGAAAAGAAGAAGGAGGTTATGGCTTCGGAAGGAGATCTTAAGAAGCTGCGCTCAGGTTATGGCATGACCAATGCCTCTGACGAGGACTTTATGTTGTATCATATCATGAAAGGTGATACCGAAATCAAGCAGATCGTCAAACCATATAAATCATATAGTACCGGAAGAGAACCTTTGGTGCAGCTACTGAAAAAACTGAGTAAAGATCATGATATAAGCCGCCTGCAGATGCAGAAAGGGAAAAACTTCTTTGAATTCAGGCAGAAATAAAATGGTTCTGCTTATAAATATGCTGTGAAAGCAAATTGTTAGAATCTTATTTATTGATCGAAAATGGCTCATTTCCATTGACACTGAAAGAATAATTTATGTAATATTTGCTTTAGAAAACTGATTCAGATTTTTGATAATCGTGAATACCGTATCTAATGCATATATATTATGTTTCCGGATATGATGAAAAAGTATCTGATGAAAAAGGAGACAGAGTTATGACCGAAAAGAAAAAGGTAAATTTTTTTGACACAACGATTCGCGACGGCGTGCAAAGCCTGTGGGCGATGAAAATGACATACGGTATGTTAGATTCTTTCGTTGGTGAAATCGACAAGGTCGGTTATAGTTACATTGATTTGCCGGTGAATGCTATAAATGCGAAAATGTCGATTCGTTTTATGAAAGATGATCCCTGGAAAATTGCGCATTTACTTGGGCGAAAGATTACAAAAACAAAAAAGTTTGTATTTGTATTAGATCGTCTGGATTTACTGGAGATGGGTGAACCCCGATCAATAGTGAAATTTTATTATGATCTTGCATTCAGAGTCACAGGGGCACACCGTACCGCGATGATGGCAAATACGAGAAATGAGCTCGATCGTTATTTTCCATGGGTTGTACCGATGGTGCGGGACATGGGACTAGAATTTCAACCGATGATTTGTTATTACCCTTCTCCCCGGAACACCGACGAGTATTATGCCGATCTGACCAAAAGAATTATGAAATATGAGCCTGATGCGTTATGGCTTAAAGATGCAGGCGGCCTGTTATCGGCAGAACGTATAAAAACCCTTCTTCCGGCTATCCAGAAGGAAGCAAAGGGCGTACCGATAGATCTTCATTCGCACGGCATGAGTACGAATCAGGGAAGGACTGTCGTGGAAGCAATGAAACTTGGAGTTGATGGCGTTCACACATGTATTCCACCATTAGCTTCCGGTTCCTCACATGTGTCGATTTATAACGCTATGCATAATGCAAAGGTGTTGGGCTTAGAGCACAATATCACCAATGTGGAGGCGATTGAGGAGACTGAAAGACGTTTAAGAATCCTTGGAAAACTGGAAGGCCTCCCGGAAGGAGTTCCTCTGGAATATGACCATGGTGTATATACTCACCAGGTGCCAGGGGGAGTGATCTCCAACCTAAGGGAGCAGTTAACGCAATTGGGTATCGGTGATAAGCTTGATGAAGTTCTTGATGAAGTTATTCGTATAAGGGCGGATCTCGGGGATCCTATTATGATTACACCGGCTTCACAGTTTGTCGTCTCACAGGCTGCCGTTAATGTATCCACAGGAGAAAGATATAAAGAGGTACTGGACTGTATGATCGAGACGGCATTGGGTGTATGGGGCTGGGAGGACGCCGGAGTTCCATGGATGGATCAAAATATAAAAGACAGATTTCTCAGCCATACTAATGCTAAAAGAATTAAAGAAACATATGAAAAGAATCTGGAGACCGAGGCGGATGAGGGGTCTGTTGATAAGATACGGGCGAGTTATGGTATGACCGATGCTTCTGACGAGGATTTTATAATGTACCATATCATGAAGGGGGATACCGAAATTAAACAGATCCAGCCCCCGCAAAGCTACTATACGGGAAAAGAACCACTGGTGCTGCTCCTTAAGGAGTTGGGTAAGGATCATGATATAAGCCGATTGCAGCTGCAAAAAGGGAAGAGTTTTTTTGATTTCCGCCAGAAATAAACTAATTTAAAAAGAAAATATAAAGGAGGCAGATTTATGAGTTTCACTATGGATGATGTCTTTGAAGTTTTACAAATTGTTAAGGAATGCAAGGATTCTGAACTTCATATAGATAACGGCGATATGAAATTGTCTGTTTTCAGGGGAGATGTCGGAGCCGGTACAAGAGGTCTTCAGAATTTTTCAGGTCAGGTTTGCATCAGCGAACCGGTCAAAACTGAAGCTGTTCCGGCAGCTGTTGCTGAAACGGTAACAGGAACAGTCGAGGAGCCGGAAACTGCAGCAGCTTCAAATGTTGAAGCTGCAACGGAAGCGGACATAGAAGCGGGACTTGTTCCTATAAAAGCAAATGTTACAAGTGTATTTTATAGAAAACCTAACCCGGAGAGCCCTCCTTTTGTTGAAGTTGGCGACGAGGTTAAAGAAGATTCTATTATTTGTCTTCTTGAAGTAATGAAGTGTTTCCGTCAGGTTACCGCTGATGTGAAAGGCCGAATTGAAAAAATTTGCGTGGAAAGTAACCTTATGGTGGAAGAAGGGACTGTTTTGTTCTTAATTCGACCGGAATAATGAAAAAACGGAAGGTTGCAGAGCTAAATCATCTATATTGAAACAGGGTGAATTTTTAAATTATGCTATAGCTAAATTTGACGATAAATTTAGCTATAGCATAATTTGATTTGAATTATTTGAAATAAAAATTTTAGTAGATATATAACGGTCTGTATTTTATTTGAATATAAAATGGCATAAAAATTGCTCTTGTTAAAATTGCTTTTATTAGTTTTCAATAATAATGAACTCGTAAAAAGTATAACCGATGGATAAGTAAAACGGCTTCGTAAGTATTTTATTAAACCATAATACAGAACCTTTAATTGAATAAGGAAACAGAACTATGAGTGAAAAGAAAGTAATGTTTTCAGACACATCTCTTCGTGACGGCACACAAAGCCTGTGGGCGATGTTTACGACATTCGGTATGCATGATGCTATTTGTGAAGAAATGGACCAGGTCGGTTATAATTATATCGATCTTCCGGTAAATGCCGTCAATTTTAAAATGGCTGTTCGCTTTTTAAAAGAAAATCCATGGAATTCCGCACATCTGTTTAAAGAGAAGATTACAAAAACCAAGAAAATGCTCCCGATACTTGAATGTTTAAATTTAATTGAAGAACCGGGACCGCGATCAGTCGTCGAGTTTTTCTATGATTTAATAGCCAGGGTCTCAGGTGCGGACCGCTTTTATATGATGTCAAATACAAGAAATGAACTCGATCGTTATTTTCCTTATGTAGTTCCGCTGGCAAGAAAAATCGGGCTGGATTTTCAGCCATGTATCTGTTATTACCCCTCACCCCGGACTACTGACGAGTATTATGGTGATCTGACCAAGAGATTAATGAAGTTCAAACCTGATGCGATCTGGCTTAAAGATGCAGGCGGCCTGTTATCGACAGAGCGTATAAAAACCCTGCTTCCGGCTATTCAGAAGGAAGCAAAAGGAATACCTATAGATCTGCATACTCATGGCATGAGTACTAATCAGGGGCGGGTTGTTGTTGAAGCAATGAAACTCGGAGTTGATTGCGTTCACACATGTATTCCACCTTTGGCTACAGGCTCCTCCCATGTTTCGATTTATAATGCGATGCATAATGCAAAGGTGTTGGGTATTGAACACAATATTACCAATGTTGAAGCAATCGAGATAGTTGAGGAAAGACTGAACAGAATTGCAAAACTGGAAAATCTTCCGGTGGGAGTCCCCATGGAATATGATCATGGCGTATATTCACACCAGATACCAGGTGGCGTTATCTCAAATTTAAAAACGCAATTAGGGCAATTGGGAATCGGTCATAAGCTGGATGAAGTTCTGGATGAAGTGGTTCAGATCATAGCTGATATGGGGTATCCCATTATGATTACACCTGGTTCACAGTTTATCGTTTCACAAGCGGCTGTTAATGTATCTACAGGAGAGCGATATAAAGAGGTCCTTGACTGTATGATCGAAACTGCGTTGGGTGTCTGGGGATGGGAAGATGCCGGAGTTCCATGGATGGATCCAAATGTTAAAGATAAATTCCTCAGCCATCCAAATGCTAAAAGTATAGCCGCAAAATATGAAAGAAAGAAAGAGGTTGAGGATGATGACATATCTATAGAAAAACTGCGAGCCAGTTATGGTATGACCAATGCCTCTGACGAGGATTTTATGTTATATGAAATCATGAAAGGCGATACCGAAATCAAGGGTCTCAAACCTCCCAAAACCTATTATTCCGGAAAAGAACCACTGGTGATGCTACTTAAGGAGTTGGGTAAAGATCATGATATAAGCCGCCTGCAGTTGCAAAAAGGAAACAGCTTTTTCGACTTTCGGCAGAAATAAACCGGTTTTAGAATAAGAGAAAAATAAAATGGAGGCAGATATATGAGTTTCACTATGGATGATGTCATGGAAGTATTACAAATTGTTAAGGAGAGCAAAGACACCGAGCTTCATATCGACAGCGGCGATCTGAAATTATCGCTTTTCAAGGGAGATATCGGAGACAGTGCAAGAGGCATGGTGAGCTTTTCTGGTGAAGCCGCCCAGACCCAACAGCCGGAAACTAAAGCAGCTCCTGCAGTTGTTGCTGAAGCGGTAACAGAAACAGTCGAGGAACCGGAAACTGCAGCGGCTTCAAATGTTG
>JABHLN010000064.1 GCA_018693105.1 Desulfobacterales bacterium
AATATCTATTTTAATACTAACACTTTATATAAAAATCATCTTAAATAGGGCTTGATCAAAAAGCTACATCTTTATTTAAGCCTCTTAGTGAAATATCATAATGCATAATATTTTATATTTTCAGGTTTTTACATACTATAAATTAACATTTGACTTTAACTAAACAGATCGTCAATAAATTAGAATTAATGTTAAACAACTTAATCTGATGTCGTAGTAAATCCCGCTAAGACGGAACTATTGCATTTTAGTATTTGGATTTAGCCAGTCGCTCGACATGATATATGTATTCAATCCTTGCAGAACACTACACCTTGTATGTGCACCGTGGTGAGATAAGATAACCATCGGTCATACTTCCAAAAAATCACTTTAAAATACAATGAAATTAATAGTTTGTTCCTTATAAAAGTGATAAAAAGCAACATTAATTTAATTTTTACGAGTTCATCAATTTTATATTAAAATTCAAATATATTCACGCATTTGTTCATATTATTTTTCTTGACATATCATCAAATATATATTATTTTCAACATTTTAATTAATTGGATTATAGATTATTTTATGTTTGAAAATCTAAGCGACAAACTTGACTCGGTTTTCAAGAAGCTTAAAGGACATGGCAAGTTAACTGAAAAAAATGTCGAGGGTGGCCTCAAAGAAATAAGAATGGCCCTTCTTGAAGCCGATGTCCATTATAAAGTCGTTAAAAAGTTTGTTTCGGATATAAGGGAACGTGCCCTTGGAACTGAAGTATTGGAGAGCCTCACTCCTGGGCAGCAGGTTATAAAAATTGTAAATGAAGGGCTGACCGATTTAATGGGTTCCCATCATGAGGATTTATCCCTTGATGGAACAAAACCGGTCGCAATAATGCTTGTAGGGCTCCAGGGATCAGGTAAAACGACCACTGCCGGTAAACTTGCAGTTCATTTACGAAAGAACGGTAAGAATCCGTATCTTGTTCCTGCAGACGTATACAGACCAGCCGCTATTGATCAGCTTAAAAAACTTGGTACGCAGCTTAATGTGCCTGTATACTCATCCAGCACAGATATGGACCCTGTTCAAATATGCAATGATGCCAGGACGGCTGCTCATCAGGAAGGATGTGATGTATTAATTCTTGATACAGCAGGTCGACTGCATATAGATGAAGAGTTGATGCTTGAGCTTGAGAATATCAAGAAATCTGTCAAACCATCCGACATTCTTCTTGTTGCTGACGCCATGACCGGTCAGGATGCTGTTAATATAGCAAGTTCTTTCAACAACTCACTTGATATCGGAGGTGTTGTACTTACAAAGATGGATGGTGATGCACGTGGTGGTGCAGCGCTTTCTATAAAATCAGTTACAAACAAACCTGTAAAATTTATAGGTGTCGGTGAAAAGATGAACGCACTTGAACCTTTTCACCCCGAAAGAATGTCTTCAAGAATTCTCGGGATGGGGGATGTACTTACCCTTATCGAAAAGGCTCAAACTGTAGTTGATGAAAAAAAAGCTTTAGAACTTGAAAAAAAGCTAAGGAAAAGCCAGTTTACACTTGAAGATTTCCGTGATCAAATGGTACAATTAAGAAAAATGGGATCATTTACAGATATTCTAAAAATGATGCCCGGAATTGGGAACATTAAACAGCTTAAAAACCTTCAGGTGGATGAAAAAGAGTTTACAAAAACTGAGGCTATAATAAATTCAATGACTCCTCAGGAACGGCGACAGTATACAATTATTAACGGAAGCCGCCGTAAAAGGATTGCAAAAGGAAGTGGAACTAAAGTACAGGATGTAAATAAACTTCTTAAAAGTTATACTCAAGTAATGCAAATGGTAAAAAAGTTAAATAAAGGTGGTATGCGCGGGATAAGCCGTGACATGCTACCGTTTTAGAGGAGAGATAAAAAAACATGGCAGTTAGAATAAGATTAGCTAGACACGGTGCAAAGAAAAAACCTTATTATCGAATCGTAGTTGCGGATAGTGAGAGCCCAAGAGACGGTCGTTTCCTTGAGATAATAGGCACTTACGATCCTTTACACGATTCAGCTGAAGTTAATATAAAACAAGATAGGGTAAATCACTGGATTGGCCAGGGTGCAACACCTACAGACACGGTAAGAAGCCTTTTGAAAAAGCAAGGCATATAGCAAGGTTTTATATATTATCAGCTTTGTAGTCTTTTACCCCTAATTCTCAATTACCAACAAAGGAGATGTCGCTATGAAAGATCTGATCGAGTATATTGCAAAAGCTCTGGTTGATAATCCAGAATCTGTATCTGTCTCAGAAGTTGAAGGGAACCAGACATCAGTATTGGAACTAAAAGTCGCAAAAGAGGATCTGGGTAAAGTTATTGGTAAACAAGGTCGCACTGCAAGGGCAATGAGAACCATTTTGAGCGCCGCTTCTGCAAAAGTAAAAAAGCGCTCCGTTCTTGAGATAATTGAATAATATTAATATTGAAAAAGATATTATTTCTATAGGCAAGATAGTTGGTGTTCATGGCATTAATGGAAATCTTAAGGTAAACACCGATCCCGATAATTTTTCTTTTCTAACCGTTAATGCAACAATATTATTAAGAAGTGCAAACGGAAGAGAAAAAACTTATTCCATTAAATGGGCAAAACCTCACAAAAGAATTATACTTTTATCACTTAATGGTATTGAAAGTATAGAATCTGCTGAAGTTCTTGTCGGGTCTAAAATTTTCATAAATAAATCAATTCTGCCTGAACTTGAAGATGGTTCCTACTATTGGTTTAATATCATCGGGCTCGAAGTCTATACTGAAGAGGAATACATCGGGCGTATATATTCCATTATAGATACGGGAAGCAATGATGTTTATGTTGTGAAAAATCCTTTGAAAGAAGAAAATAAAGAATTATTGATTCCAGCTATAAAGTCTGTTGTACTGAATATAGATTTTGAAAAAAAAACAATGCTTGTTGAACTACCGGAAGGTTTATAAAATAAATCATTTTTTATGCAGGCCTTCTATATTAAATTCTACTGCCAGCACTTTTATATCAAATTAATTCAATGTTTTTTACTTTTAAAATCCAAAAATCTGTAAAATCTGGAGTTAAATGGATTTCTCAGTCCTGACTATCTTTCCTGAATTGATAAATCCTTTTTCCAATCTCGGAATTATCGGACGTTCAATTGAAAGGGATCTAATTTCTGTCTCGGCAATAAATATAAGAGATTTTGCCAAAGGAAAACATAAAGTTACAGATGACAGACCTTACGGGGGAGGTTGTGGGATGGTAATGAAGCCAGAACCTCTTGCTGCTGCAATAAAAGCAGCAAAGAAAAAAAACCCCTCTGCTATAACTATTCACCTTACACCCCAGGGACGCCCCTTCAACCAGAAACTGGCTCATGAACTTTTAGATAACAAAGGGCTTATTCTGATATGCGGACGTTATGAAGGTGTTGACGAACGAATAACACATAATTTCATTGATGATGAAATTTCCATAGGAGATTATGTATTGACCGGCGGTGAAATTGCCGCCCTTGTTATTATTGATGCTGTAACCAGATTAATTCCAGGATCACTTGGAGGAATTGATTCTGCGGATAAAGATTCATTTGAAGACGATTTACTTGAACATGGTCATTATACAAGACCAAAGTCGTTTATGGGTGATGAAGTCCCGGAAGTTCTTCTTTCAGGAAATCATGCGGAAATAGAAAAATGGAGACTTGAAACATCGCTTATCCGAACATTTTTGAAAAGACCTGATCTCCTTAAAAAGCGGCAATTAAATACACAGGAAATCAATATTCTCAAGAAGTGGCGTAGCGATTTAAAGAAACTTACTCATGCCTGAACTATATTTAGCCTTAATGCATTATCCGGTTGTAAACAAAAACGGCGTAACCATTGCTTCAGCTGTTACAAACCTTGATCTTCACGACATAGCCAGAGTTTCAAAAACTTACGGAATTCGATCATTTTATGTGGTAACACCATTAAATGATCAACAGGTGTTTGTCGAACGGCTTGTATCTCACTGGAAAACAGGTGCCGGATCAACATATAATCCGTCAAGAAAAGAAGCTTTGAACCTTGTTAATATAAAAGCATCTTTGGACGATGTGATTTTGGATATCAATTCAAAAGAATTAAAAACTGTTGTTACTAGCGCAAGAAAAAATGATCATCCCTTGAGTTTTAACACTCTTCGCAACCAAATAAGTAACAACATACCCCATCTTCTGATGTTTGGTACCGCATGGGGACTTGAAAAAGGATTTATTCAAGAGGCTGATTACATTCTTGACCCTATCATGGGAACCTCCGGATATAATCATCTTTCTGTCCGGTCAGCGGTTTCAATAACACTTGACCGATTACTGGGAAATCATCTTTGATGGCGTCGTAAAAAGTCTCCATCTACTGCGTTATAGCGATTGGTCAGACGCTCGACATACTACATGTATGCCTTCGCGCCTGAACAATCGCTATGCCTTGTATATGAAGTTTTTTACTTAGCCATAGGTTATAATTACTTACGATGCCATCATCTTTGATGGGGACGTAAATCCTGCCATTGCAGGGATATAGAGTTATAATGATCAGCCAGATGTTCAATATACTACATGCAGACCTTTAATCCGGCCGATCACTATGCATTGTATAAGGGGTTTTACGGTGATATCAAAGATTTTAATTGATTTTTTTATTTTGATATATTATAAGAGATCTTTTGTAGATATGTTATCATGGTAATTAGTGTCATACTTAGGGGGAATCATGGATGTTATAAAAAGTCTGGAACATGAACAGATGAGACTTGACCTGCCAAATTTTCAGGCTGGAGATACAGTTAAAGTACATGTGAAGATTAAAGAGGGTGAAAAAGAACGTATTCAGGTTTTTAAAGGTGTTGTAATCAGCAAATGTAATGGTAAGTTAAACGCGACTTTTACCGTACGAAAAGTTTCTTACGGTATTGGAGTTGAACGTATCTTCCCTTTTCATTCACCAATAATTGATCAAATTGAAGTTGTTACACGCGGTCGTGTAAGACGTTCAAAAATTTATTACCTCCGAAACCTCAAAGGAAAAGCTACACGAATTAAAGAACGGCGCTTTAAGTAATTTATTCTCAATTGAACAAAGCCAATTTTGTCAATTTATTAAACCTGCCCTGCAATAACTAATAATTATTCGGGGCAGGTCTTGCTTTCCATGTAATTCTATTTTATTAAAAAACTACCTGTCAAATATAATTATTATCCATTCGGCACCTTAAGAAAAAACAACTATATTGATTTAATCTGATTAATCTATATTAAACCGGTAGGTTTCCGGAGCATTATGTTTCGATACTTTAAACTCCTATTTACTCATTTTGATGATTGTGGGAACCCGGCTTAAAACTATAGTTCATAATAGATTGGTTTTTTTCTACATATCATAATACATAAACCAAGACATTAGCTTATAATTATACAGAATTAAGGCCTATGAAAAACAGTTATAAATTTGGAAAAGAAAGTGAAGCTTTTGCTGCAAAATATCTTAAAAAGAAGGGGTATAAAATAATAGAACAAAATTATCGCAACAGGATAGGCGAAATTGATATTATTGCAAAAGACAGGGATTCACTTGTTTTTGTTGAAGTAAAAGCAAGAAATTCTAATTATTTCGGTAGCGCTAAATGGGGTGTTACACAAACAAAACAAAAGAAGATATCAATGGTTGCCGTTCAATATTTGAAAGAAACAAATCAGGTGAATACTAAGGCAAGATTTGATGTAGTTGCAATAAATTTAAGAGATGAGCATACTGATATTGAAATAATAAAAAATGCCTTTAACCTGGCTTTTTAAAATTAAAATAACTTATAGCTTTGAATTATCAGGTACTTTGAACACTATTTAAATACCATTTATAAGTTTTTTGAATTCCTTCTTTTAACCCTGTCTTTGCATTCCAGCCGAGGGAGTTTATTTTTTTCACATCAAGAAGTTTACGAGGAGTTCCGTCAGGTTTAGAAATATCATAGTCTATTCTACCTTCAAATCCTATTATTTTGGCGATTATTTCAGCAAGTTCATTAATTGAAATTTCTTTACCGGTACCAATATTAATAAGAAAATTTGAGCCCGAATGCAGTGTTGAATTTATTTTATCATATGGAAGTTTTAAAATAAAAACACAAGCATCTGCAAGATCATCAACATAAAGAAATTCCCGTTTAGGTTTACCGGAACCCCAAACTATTACAGATTCTGCCTCAACAATTTTTGCTTCATGAAATTTACGAATAAGGGCTGGTAAGACATGTGAATCATTTAGATCAAAGTTGTCATTAGGTCCGTATAAATTGGTCGGCATTACAGGAAAAAACTGTGTGTCGTATTGTCTGTTATATGACCAGCACATTTCAATTCCAGCTATCTTGGCTGTAGCATAAGGAGAATTTGTCGGTTCCAGCGGACCAGTCATGATATATTCTTCCCTCATAGGCTGATGGCATAATTTGGGATAAATGCAGGAAGATCCAAGGAAAATTAATTTTTGCACATCGTTTATAAAGCTCTGATGAATAATATTATTCTGAATTACAAGATTCTCATAGATAAAATCCGCAGGATATGTATTGTTGGCAAGTATCCCACCTACCCTGGCGGCAGCAAGAAAAACAAATTCAGGCTTTTCTTTCTCAAAAAAAAATTTTACTTTTTCCTGATCCATTAAATCAAGTTCAGAATGTGAGCGGGTTAATATGTTTGTATAACCTTCTGCTCGAAGTTTATCTAAAATAGAAGAACCGACAAGCCCTCTGTGTCCCGCAACATATATGCGTGAATTATATTCAGGAATATTACGGTCAATTTTACTTTTATATGACATATTTTAATTCTTTTGTTTTAGTAGATATTATTAAAACCACATATTATTCAAAATTATTGTATATTTTATACCCCTCACTCTTACACAGGTTGTCTTTTTCAGCTTCTTTTAAATCTTCCCGAACCATTATTGACACCAGTTTATCAAACTTAACAACCGCTTCCCAGCCAAGTTTTTCCTTTGCCTTTGAAGGGTCACCAAGTAGAAAATCAACTTCGGTAGGTCGATAATATCCTGGATCAATTCTAACAATAGTGTCACCTGTTGCTTTATCAATTCCTATTTCATCAACACCTGATCCTTGCCAAATAACATCAATATTAGCCTCGCTGAAGGCTTTTTCAACAAACTCACGTACCGAATGCGTTTCACCTGTCGCAATTACAAAATCTTCGGGCACATCCTGCTGAAGCATCATCCACATGGCAACAACATAATCACCGGCATATCCCCAGTCTCTTTTTGAATCGAGATTACCCAGATAAAGGTTTTTCTGCAATCCAAGTTTGATTCTGGCAACCGCCCTGGTGATTTTCCGTGTAACAAATGTTTCTCCACGGATCGGGGATTCATGATTAAAAAGAATACCGTTGCAAGCGTACAAATTATAAGCCTCTCTGTAATTAACAGTAATCCAGTAAGCATAAACTTTGGCAACACCATAAGGGCTTCGGGGATAAAATGGTGTTGTTTCTTTTTGTGGAACCTCTGCGACCTTACCAAACATTTCACTTGTAGATGCCTGGTAAATCCGGGTATTGTTTTCAAGACCAAGAATTTTAATAGCCTCAAGCAGTCTCAATGTACCAAGAGCATCAGCATTGGCAGTATATTCCGGTGACTCAAAAGAGACTTTTACATGGCTTTGTGCAGCAAGGTTATATATTTCATCAGGCTGTATCTCCTGAATTATTCGAATAAGATTCGTTGAGTCTGTAAGATCTCCATAATGTAAACGAAACTTTACATTTTCTTCATGAGTGTCTTTATAAAGATGGTCTATCCGGGCCGTATTATAGGATGATGCCCTGCGTTTTATGCCGTGGACCTCATAGCCTTTATCGAGAAGTAATTCGGCAAGATAAGCTCCGTCCTGACCCGTAACACCTGTTATTAAAGCTTTCTTCATATATATTTTCCTTGAATTGAATATAAAAGTTAACCAATCGAACAAATTAAACTAATGGAACCAGTCAAAGTTTATATATACCTCTTTTGTCCAAGGTATAAAAGAATTTCCTGGGCAGCTTCACCGGGTGTAAGGTTTGTTGTATCTATAGACACTTCAGGTAGATCAGGGGCCTCATAGGGGTCATCCACACCTGTATATCCTTTTATTAATCCAGCCCTTGCTTTTGCATACATACCCTTCCTGTCCCTTCTTTCACATTCATCTATTGGAGTTGAAACAAAAACTTCAATAAAGCCACCGTATTTCTCGATTTCAGCCCTGATTTCTGCTCTTGTTCCGGAATATGGAGCTATAGGAGCACATATAGCTATACCTCGATTTTTTGTTATTTTACCTGCTACAAAGCCAATACGGCGAACATTAATATCCCTGTGTTCTTTTGAGAAGTTGAGTTCACTTGAAAGATTTTGACGTACTACATCTCCGTCAAGAAGCGTTACAGGCCTTTCACCTATTTCCATGAAGCGGGAAAAAAGCACCTTTGCTATTGTCGATTTTCCGGCACCTGAAAGACCGGTTAAAAAAACAGTTAACCCCTGCAAACGGGGAGGTGGATATGCTTTTCTCAGTTCCTCAATAACTTCAGGGAAAGTAGCCCATTCAGGTATTTTTTTTCCAGACATAATACGCTTTCTAATATCTGAACCTGAAAGTGATTTGGTCTCAGTTCCTTTTGAAACTTGATCTGATGAACAATATTCTTCTTCAAAAGGCAGATACACCATCTCTTTAAACGGCATAACTTCAACTCCAACTTCATCGCTGTATTCCTCTGCCAGTTTTTGAGCTTCATCACTTTTATAGAAAGACTTTCCATTGCTGTCTTTACCAGGACCTGCGTGATCATGCCCTACGATAAAGTGAGTGCACCCGTAGTTTTTAAAGATAATCATATGTAAAAGAGCGTCACGGGAACTTGCGAAACGTATGGCAAGTGGAAGGAGGTTGAGCATGAATGATTCCGGCGGATAATAATGTGATATTTTGCGATAACATCTGACCCTGGTATAGTGATTAAAGTCACCCGGTTTTGTCATCCCGACAACAGGCAGAAAAAGAAGATTTGCCTTCGCAAGTCTCATTGCCTTTGTTGTCATTTCAAATTGGGCCTTGTGAATGGGGTTACGTGTTTTAAATCCAACCACCCTTTTCCACCCAAGCTTTTCATATTCAGATCTGATTTCTGCAGGAGTTCGTCTCACTTGATTAAAATCAAAGTGAAGTGGAAGGCTCAAAACCTCAAGGCTCCCTCCTATGTAATAGTCTCCGGTTACGTTATATAGATAATTTACACCTGGATGAGACAAATCCTTTGTGCCGAATATTTTTATTGCTTCTTTTTCTCTGTCAACTTTCCATTTATCTTCAACATTCATAACTGCAAGAAGAAAACCTTCATGATCTCTCAACGCTACAGAAATGCCCTTGTCTATATTTTCAGACTGCTTTTCGCTTATATCCAGACAAATCGGTATCGGCCATAAAGTATCATTACTTAAGCGCATGTTATCAAGAACAGATTCATAATCAAGACGAGTCATAAAACCTTCAAGTGGAGAAAAAGCGCCGGTTGAAATCAGTTCAAGGTCGCAGAACTGTCTTTCGTTTAAGATAATATCAGGCATATTGAGGGATTCGTTTTTCAAATACAGACAGCGTTCTTCATCAGCACGGAGGTTTACAAGTCTACCTCCGTGTGGTTCAACCAAAACAGTGCTTTTCATTCATTTTCCTCTGAGTTGTCGGATAAATTTTATATTTGATTAATATGGAATATAATAAACATTTCTCTATTACCCTATAATGTTACAAAAGACAATATGGCATTATTTATTTAACATACATACATCAAGTATATGTACTTATATTACATTGTGTTCTGTCATAATTATTGATAAGTGGTTTAGCTGATTTTATTGTTCGATTGGTTAACTATAAAACAAATTAAGGGATAGAGTAAAAACAACTATTAGACCCTTGAATTATTTTTTTATAATTTAATAAAGTATTACTCATTCAGTTTAAGATATGAATAAGGACAAAATATATTCTAAGAAAAAAGATAGAATTATACCTTTTGAGTTTAATAAGGCCGTCGTTGATGTGTTTGATGATATGATAAACCGTTCAGTGCCGATATATTCAGAGACTGTGAAAAGACAATCACAGATTGCCGCTAAGTATTACCAGGAAGACAGTACCATTTATGACCTTGGCTGTTCAAACGGCAACCTTGGGATGCTTTTGCTTTCAGAGATGGATAATAATAAATTTGAAATGATCGCTGTTGATAATTCCGAAACCATGCTTGAAGCATACAGGAAGCGTCTTTTGAAACACCCTAATGGTAATAACGTAAAACTGAAATGCAGGAATATTATAGATATTAAGTTGAACAACGCATCTGTTGTAATAATGAACCTGACACTTCAATTTCTGCAACTCGATTACCGTAGAGAGATATTAAATAAAATTTATAATGCGTTATATCCCGGAGGGATTCTTCTAATCACTGAGAAAGTAATTCATGAAAACAAAGATTTTGCCGGCTTGCAGCAGGAATTTCATTACAGGTTTAAAAAAGAAAAAGGATATTCTGATCTTGAAATAAGTCAGAAACGTGACGCACTCGAAAACGTTTTAATACCTGAAACTACTGAATACCATTTAAAGCGGTTAAAAGATGTAGGATTTAATAAAATAGACATCTGGTTTAAATGGTTTAATTTCGCTTCATTTATCTGCCAGAAATAAGTACTGACGGTAAATTCATGGAGAGTATTATTTTGATTTCAATAACACTTATATTTGTGTATAAAAAGATTTCGATGCTCTAAAGAAGCTGAATCTCAATAGCGATGAAACAAATACAAACCATATATGGATAAACTGATAAACAGGATAAAAGACCTCAAAATATTCAATTGTTTTGAGGAACTTAAAGAGTTGATTAAGGAACGTCAACATTTTATATCAAAAAAAATAAGTAATGATGAAATACTTCGTCATATTTTTAACAACCTTCCAGATATAAAACCATCTAATATCGACCTTGACTCAGACTCCATAAGCATCGGTAAAGCAACCGACCTTAACAACAACCAGTATGAAAATCTTTATAAGTCCCTTCAGGCTATAGGCCCATGGCGAAAGGGGCCCTTTGATTTTTTCGGCATACATGTGAAATCAGAGTGGGCTTCGTATATAAAATGGAACAGAATAAAAGATCATATAACGCCTCTTACAGGAAGAAGAATCCTGGATATTGGATGCAGTTCAGGATATTATATGTTCAGGATGTCATCTTCAAAGCCCAAAATGGTACTTGGAATTGAGCCATATCTTACCTTTTATTATCAATACCTTTTAATCCGACATTTTATAAATGCACCAGACATATTCTTCGTCCCTATAAAACTTGAAGAAATGCCGAACTTTAACTATTATTTTGATACAATTTTCTGCATGGGGATACTCTATCACAGGAAATCACCCATAGATACACTTAAGCAGATACATATGAATATGGTTCCAGGCGGTGAACTTGTACTTGAAACACTTGTAATTGAAGGTGATGAGGACATTGCTTTATTCCCGGAAGATCGTTATGCAAAAATGAGAAATGTTTTCTTTATTCCTACAAATCGATGTTTAACCTCGTGGCTTAAAAGAGCAGGCTTTAAAAACATACGATGTGTCGACACCTCCCCTACGACTTTAACGGAACAAAGAAAAACCGAATGGATAAAAACAGAAACCTTAGAAGATTTCCTTGATCAAAAGGATCCTAAAAAAACTATTGAAGGGTATCCCGCCCCTTTAAGATCGGTGTTAATAGCGAACTCATGATATCTTTTTCATGTTTATTTGCATAAAATAAGGGAAAAAAGACTTTATATTCAATATTCTCTTGACATACAGGCATCTTTAGTCCAAAAATACTATCTGAAAAACACCTCTTATCTATTGTTTATCAATGACGCACATAATAGTCATTATTTATATTGAAAAGTTTTGCAGACTGATTTTTGGCAAACATTATTAATAAAAGATAAAACTATATTTTAAATAAAATCATATTATACCTGCTTCGACTAATACAAAAGTTGTATGATTTTAAATAATCTGTGTGACCAATATTAATATCAATTATTTTTTTTAATGTTTAAAATTTGAGTATATAAATATTTACAGTTCCATAGCAGTATCTTTTACTCTTCAAGATAAGGTTTGCCTGTTCCAGGAGAATAAAAGATATAAAGTATTTATTGAGGAGAAGTATGGCAGAAATTTTGTTGACATGGGCTGAATCAAAACCGGATCAGATGGCTCTTGCTGATGAATACAGCCAAATAACCTGGGGTGAGTTTAATTCCAATGTAAATAAACTTATTCAATCATTACGTGATGCCGGCCTTGAGACAGGCGATACTTTTTCCGTACTCTCAGGTAACAGGAATGAATATTATGAAATTCTTTCTGCTGCAGCAAATGGGGGTTGGAGCTACGTACCTATCAACTGGCATTTTACAGCTGAAGAAGTTGCCTATGTAATAGAAAACTCAGATTCAAAAGCATTTATAGCTGATTCACGGTTTGCTGAAGTTGCATCAGATACTGTAGCCCGTGATGAGGTTAATGACCTAAAAGCAAAAATTATTATCGGCAAACAGGGTAAAACGCCTGATGGCTTTATCTTATATGATGATTTCATTTCAGATGCTTCAGACAGTGAGCCTGATGACCAGAGCCTTGGTGGGCCCATGTTTTATACATCTGGAACAACAGGTCGTCCTAAAGGGGTAAAAAGCTCATCATTTCAGGCCGGAGGTTCTCTTGAGATCTTAAGGATGATAGGCGAAGGAACCACCCAGATGATGCAGATGCCTCCCGAAGGGATCACATTACTTGCAGGCCCGCTTTATCATTCTGCACAATGGGCATTTTCTTTTCTACCGATGGTTGCAGGCAGTGCCGTTGTTATGCGCCATAAATTTAATCCCGAAGAAACTCTTGATCTAATAGACAAATACAAAATAACAAACACTCATATGGTACCTACACAATTTGTACGTCTATTGCGTCTTGATGATGAAATAAAAAACAGTTTTAAAGGTTCCAGTTTAAAATTGTGCTGGCATGGTGCAGCACCATGTCCTCACGAAATCAAAAGAAAAATGATTGAATGGTGGGGACCAATAATTTTTGAATATTACGGATCTACTGAAGGTTCTATAATAACTGCCTGTACTTCAGATGAATGGCTCGAACGGCCCGGTACACTTGGAAAGCCACTCCCCATTATTGAACCTCATATTATAAAAGAGGACGGCACTAAAGCCGGTCCTAATGAACACGGCCAACTTTATTTTAAAAATTTAATGGGATCATCTTTTGAATACCACAAGGAACCTGATAAAACCAAAGAGGCATACCTTGAACCAGGTGTGTCTACTTTCGGTGATATTGGTTATCTTGATGAAGACGGTTACCTTTTTATGAGTGACCGCAAAATTGACATGATTATTTCCGGTGGTGTAAATATTTATCCTGCTGAAATTGAAGATATCCTCAGCAATCATCCGGCGATTTCAGACTGTGCTATTTTTGGTGTTCCAAATGAAGAATGGGGTGAAGAAGTAAAGGCAGCTGTTGAATTGAAAAAAGATTATACCGCAAGCGACGAATTAACTCAGGAGCTGATAGCATTTACCGCCAAACATCTGGCAAAATACAAAGCACCAAAATCAATTGATTATTTAGAAGAAATGCCGCGGACTGTAACCGGGAAATTATTAAAACGGAAGCTTCGTGACAAATACTGGGAGAAATCCGGTCGTACAATATAATTATATATTATATTAAAAGGCCTTAACCAAAGGCATTATAAATGCCTCTTTTTTATTATCACCAAACCATAATATTTAAAAAAGGAGAAGGAAATGACAAAAGCAGAACTCGTAGAAAAAATGGCAAAAGATGCTGGAATATCCAAAGCTGCAGCAGCAAAAGCACTTAACTCATTTACAGGCTCTGTAACAAAAGCCCTTAAGAAAAAAGACGGCAAAGTGACATTGGTTGGTTTTGGTACATTTGTAAAAAATCGTCGGAAAGCAAGAACAGGCCGCAATCCCCAGACTGGTGAAAAGATTAAGATAAAAGCAGCTAATGTAGTAAAATTCAGACCAGGAAAAAAACTCAAAGATGCAATTTAACTAACATCATCATCTATAGCATGTTGTCCGCATAAACAATTGATGCGGACAACATGCTATATCCTCCCCTACCCCTACATACACCAATTTTAAATACGTCCTATTAAAACCAATCAATCAAAATCTTTGGGTTGATTTGCGTCAAAACAACCTATGCTGTGGTCCTGCTTCAGGTCTTTAAGTTCATGCTTTTTTATACTCATTTTAGCGGTTCTTGGGAAGGAATCAATAAACTCTATAAACCGCGGTACCTTAAAGTTGGATAACCTTTGATTACAATATTGAATTATCTCCTCCGGGATAGGATCCTCACCGGGCTTTGGAATAATATAAGCTTTGACTTCTTCATTTCTAATCCTGTCCGGGACCGGAATAACCGCAGATTCAGATATACCGGGATGAGAATTCAGAACATCCTCTACTTCTTTAGCTCCAATATTTTCTCCCCCTCTTCTTATGATATCTTTACTACGTCCAGTATAATGGAAAAAACCGTCCTCATCCACCCGACCAAGATCACCGGTATGCAACCACCCGCCCCTCAACGCTTCGGATGTCGCCTCAGGATTCTTAAAGTATTCCTTCATTACTGCAGGGCCTTTTAAGGCAATTTGACCTATCTCCCCCTGAGGCACATCGTTATCTTCATCATCGACTATCCTTGCCTTAACACCAGCCATGGGCCTACCTATGGAACCAATCTTAATATCTCCAGGACGGTTAAAAAGAGCACTCCCACTCTCTGTGAGCGTATAACCCTCAATGATTTCAAAATTGAACCTCTGTTCGATCTTCAAATAGGCATCAATAGGAGTTTGTCCCGATATCATAATCCTCATCTTGTTAATTTTATCCATTTCAGAAGGAGGCATGTTGTCTAACATAACCAAGGCATTACCGGGAAGGCAAGATACAGTGGCGTTCATTTCCACGGCGCGATGCCAGAACGTGGAACTGCTGAATCTTTCTTCTAAAACAAAAGCTGTGTTCCGATCCATGGCACCAATAGAAAAATACACCTGTGCATTGAAATGAAAGAGAGCCAGCACCGACATGGGAATATCAGCATTCATAATACCAATGGATTCGTTCCATGCTCTTGCGGCCCCGACATAGTTACTGTGGGTCAGAAGAACTCCTTTGGGTTTGGCTGTGGTTCCCGACGTATAAATGATAGAGATATTATCCTCCGGCTTCACCTCCACCGTTGGTCTTTCAGCCGTTTGTTTACTAATAAGGTCTGAAAACAACACCATATTTTTTCCACGGATCTCTTCAGCAACAATGATAATGTTTTTCAAATTTTTAAGATTTGTTTTTACACCATCTATTTTGTTGAGATATTCCATGTTTGTGATCAGGATAACAGCTTCCGAGTGATTGACAGCATATTCAACCTCATTGGGACTGTAAGCTACATTCAAAGGAACAATAACCGCGCCTGTCTTGAAACACCCGAATATGGCATATAAGAACTCCAGGCTATTCTGAAGCATTATGCTGACACGATCCCCCTTTTCAACACCAAGAGAGATTAGACCGTTCGCTACCCTGTTTGTAATGATGTCAAACTCGCCATAGGTTTTGCTTTTATTTTTAAAATAGACATAAGTTTTGTCAGGGTTTTGCTCTATATTTTTTGCCAAAAGATCATTTACGGTCATTTATCCCTCCGAACCTATAATTCTATTGCTTCATATTTATTTTCTCATGTTTAAAATCCAATTTATTTTTGCCGAAATTCGAAAAAGCTGTTTCCTTTTTGCATCTGCAAACGGTTTATTTCATGATCCTTACTCAACTCCTTCAGCAGCAGTGCCAGTGGTTCTTTTCCTGTATAATAGGTTTTAGGCGGTTCGATTTTTTTAATTTCAGTATCGCCTTTCATAAGATGGTAAAGCAGGAAATCCTCATCAGAGGCATTGGTCATGCCATAACTTTTGCGTATCATATCAACTGATCCTTCTTCCGCCTGAATCTCATTCTTCCTTTCATATTTTTTGGCAATGATTTTGGCATTCGGATGACTAAGTAATCTGTCTTTGAGGTTGGGCTTCATCCATGGAACACCGGCATCTTCCCAGCCCCAAACACCTAATGCCGTTTCGATTAAACCGTCGATAACCTCTTTATATCTTTCTCCTGTAGCCACATTAATGGTGGCCTGTGAAATAATAAACTGAGAACCAGGTGTAATCATAATGGGATGCCCAAGATCTTCTATAATCTGAACGACTTCTTCCAACACTTCATCCTTCTTGCCGGAAAGTCCCAGTTGCCCTAATTGATTTTCTAAATTTGAGATCACACCACCCGGCACCTGGTGAGCATAAACACTATGATCGTACGCCAGGGGAGTTCCAATGGGGAGGTTTTCCAGCTTTGCAATTCTGGTAAGACGTTCCTCAATCACATTTAGTGCTTCCACATTTTCAATATTGGTTTCCAAACCCAATACTTTTGCATTATGCATGGCATTAAAAACAGATACATGGGAAGAGCCGAACGCCAATGGTGGAACACAGGTATGAACGCCATCAACTCCCAACTTCATGGCTTCCACGACTGTCAATCCCTGATAAGTACTCATGCCGTGGGTGTGAAGCTCTATGGGTACACCTTTTGCTACCTTCTGGATAGCCGGAAGCAGGGTTCTAATACGATCCACCGATAACAGCCCTCCAGCATCTTTAAGCATAAGCTGATCGGGTTTATACTCCAGAAGTCTCTTTGTCAGGTTGACATAATACTCATCGGTAGTCCGTGGGGATGGATAATAACAAATACATGGTATTACTTCTGCGCCAATATCTCTTGCAATGGGTATTAGCCATGGCCAGGAACGATCCAACTCATTTCTCGTGTTTGACATACTATAAAAACGGTCTATCCCGTTGGCTTCCGCCATTACTTCATGAAACAACTTAATCATTGATCGAGACTCTGGTTCTCCCAGCAAATCCAGACAGTCCAGTATTACGGTACTTTTCTTTGTTTTGGTAATCTTCCGTTTAAATAAATTCGCGAGTTTCCATGGATCTTCCTTAAAAAAACGAACAAAATTTTTAAACATGATACCATTCATAGGTAAATCGATATAGTCAAAACCTACCTGGTCCATTTCCTCGACAACAGCATCAAACATACCATATGTCATTTTCATCGCCCAAATACTCTGCTGACCATCGCGAAGTGTTTCGTCTGAAAATATCACTTTCTTCTTATTCACAAATATGCCTCCTTTTCATTATTCCCCCATCTGTCTTTGGTATTTCTACTCTAAGAACCGGTGTGGGATATTAAGTCCTAGACAACATGTGATTCGATATTTTATACATCTGTACTTTAGTTAAATTATTAAATTGAGTGTAACTTTGTGATTATTTGGTATGCCTGCTTCGAATTTATATTATTTAATTTACTAATATGTCAAGCGTTACAGATATTTGCATGATATCTCTAATCTGTAGGGGGTTAAGGCTGTGCTTTCGAAGGAATGTCACCGTTCAGATTGTTTTTTTAAACCAATTATTATTTTTGGATTTTTTTGGGTGTTCTTGATATCTCAAAACACAACCTCAAGATTTCCTCACACCTTAAAGATATCATGCAGATATCTTTATTCTAAAAGGAGGGATACAAAAGCTAATCCGCACTTTTTTGAAAATCAATATATAGTGGTATAAAAAGTCAGTGGATGAGATGATTTGATACCTATCAGTGATGATATCTGTAGATCAGAAATTTTCTCAGCATAGTTGATATATGCAGAGACTGTCGAAAAAGCCTCAAGGTGGCAATTTTTGCAATTTCGCATGTAATGAAATCAAGTGGTTATGAACATCAAAATCATGGATTTAGGGGTTTTCGACAGTTTCGCAAGATATCTGTATTTCAAAAGTTAAAATTTGAAGCTATCTTGGGTCAAGTTATTTTGGGAACAGGTCACACTTTCCCCATAACCACTTTCATTGCATGACCGGGTCAGTTATTCAGCAAATGTTTCGACAGCCTTTTGCCCAGACCGAGCAGTCACAGACATATATATTGTCATAGGCTTTCTTTAAGTCGGAATTCACAATGTCTCCTATTTTAACGGTTCCACCAGGATGTCCTGCAAGCACCATGCTTTTTCTCACATTCTTGACGCCGGCGTTTTTCAGAATTTTTTTAAAAACCAGCAT
>JABHLN010000065.1 GCA_018693105.1 Desulfobacterales bacterium
CTAAGTAAAAATCTTCATATACAAGGCATAGTGGCTGATCAGGAGTGAAGGCATACATGTAGTATGTCGAACTTCTGGTCAACCGCTATAACACAGTAGATGGAGACTTTTTGCGACGCCATCAATTTTGTCTTTGTAAAACACATATGCTATAAATTTATACATTATGGAACAAAAACCTTTTATAAGCGTTATCATACCTACATATAACAGGAGTGGTTTTCTAAGGGAGGCTATAGATTCAGTTCTGGCACAGGACTATGATAGTTTTGAACTGATAGTTGTTGATGACGGATCAACTGACAGTACAAAAGAGATACTTGATTCTTATATGGATGATATTATTGTGCTTCATCAGGAGAATAAAGGGGTAAGTGCCGCACGAAACAGAGGGATTAAAGATTCTTCTGGTGAGTTGATAGCGTTTCTTGATTCGGACGACCTCTGGCTTCCGGGGAAACTTTCTATACAGGCAGATTTCTTTGAATCAAATCCTGACATTATGATATGTCAGACAGAAGAAATATGGATTAGAAAAGGTATAAGGGTTAATCCTAAAAAAAAGCACAAAAAGCATAGTGGAATGATTTTCATGGAATCACTTGCCTTATGCCTTATCAGTCCGTCTGCTGTTATGGTTAGAAAAGATCTTTTCAATAAGGTGGGTATGTTTGATGAAACCCTCCCTGCGTGTGAAGATTATGATTTGTGGTTGAGGGTAAGCTGCAGATATCCTGCAGGTCTTATTGAAACACCCCTTATAATGAAAAAGGGCGGACATGAAGACCAGCTTTCAGCGGCACCGGGTCTTGACAAATTTCGGATACAGTCCCTGAAGAATATTATTGATAGTGATATACTTAATAAGGATTATTACACGGCCGCGGTTAAAACCCTGAAGGGAAAATGCACAATATATGCATCAGGTTGTAAAAAAAGAGGGCGTACAGATGAGGCAGAATATTACCTCGATCTTGGGGAAAAATATCAAATCAAAACCAGGTAAATATCTGGGTATTAACCGTTATTTATGACAAGGTTTTTGAGTGGTTTAAAAACAGTTTTTATTTGTTTAATTAGTTTGATTGGTTAAATAACAAAACCAATTAAATTATAGCAGGTATAATAAAATTTCCGGATCTTCATGCCATTCTTTCAATTTCTTTTAATCTCTCATCAAGCCTTTTTGCAGAAACAGGATAAGCGGTTTTAAGTTCCTGGGCGAAAACCGAAATTTTGTATTCCTCTATTAACCAGAAAAAATCTTCAACCTCAGCTCTCTTTTCAGTTGAGCTGAAAGGAGAAAGCTCATTAATCACTCTGTCTAAACTTGAAGTAAAAAGAATAACCCCCTTTGCTTTCAAACGATCTTTTTCAATATCAATAATCCCTCTTTCGGCCCGAAGTTCTATACCTTTTACGTACCTTATAATATGTTGCATTCTGTCAATATTATAAATTTCGATAAAGTTATCGGGAACAAGTTTGTGCATATCGTCATTAAGACCTGACAAAAAACCTGATAACCTGACATTCCCGACACATGTTTTCCCATGTTTATTTATCCTGGTTTCTGTTTTATAACAGGCTTTGATAATCTTTATGACCATATCCAGTAAACTCTGCCCCTTGTTATGAATTCCGGGTGCAATGGCTTCTGCATGGGCAACAAAATCATTCTCGGTTCTTATGTTCCTGCAAAAAAGACTTTTTTTAATATTTTCAAACAGTATCTTCTCTATTTTTTTAGCTCCGCCAAAAATACCCGCCATCACGGCAGACTCTCGAGGCAGTGTCAGGTTTTTTTTTAAAAACTTTAAATCTTTTGAAAAAACTATTTCAAAAATTACCGAAACACCTTCATCATGCGACTTTATTCCCTGTTCCATATTTTCAAAAAGTCTGAGGCTTACATTTTTTTCACCTTTTGTATTTTTTTCAAGTCCAGGCCAGACGATAATATCTGTTCCACCCTTAACCTTTATCTCAATTCTTTCAGGAAGATCAGGAAAGTCCCAATCTTTTATACCGGTTCTTTCCCATTTCTTTTTTAATATATCTAATTCAGCATTAAAGAAATTATACTTTCCTTTTTCCCCGGATGAATATTTTCCAATTATTTTCCCATCACGACTTGAATCAAGCTCTTTACCTTTTGAATCTGTAATCGATATCCGCATTTTAAGATGATCCGGAAGGAGTTCATCAGACCAGGCATTTGCAGGTATATCAACACCAAATTTTTTGAATATAAATTTTCCGAGAGCAGAAAAAAGGGAACCTTCAAATTTGGTCATTTCTTTTGAAATAATATCAGCAGTGTCGGCAACAGGAACAAGCTTTTTCCTGTATTCCTTGGGAAGTCCTTTTATAAGAGCTGTAATTTTTTCCTTATAAAGTCCCGGAACAATCCATTCAAATGATTCTGAAATTACTGTGGAAGCTCTTGCAACAGGTATTTTGACAGTTACACCATCCTCTTTCTTTCCGGGTTCAAAATTATATTCATATGGGAAAGCAGTATTTCCAATAGAGATATTATCAGGGTAAAGTGAAAGTTCACCATTGTCCGGGGAATATTGTAGTAAATCATCCCTTTTCATACGCAGGAAGTCGTCATCTTTCTTTTTCTTTAAAAATCTTGCAAGTGTTCTGATATCGTATATCCCCTTAAGCCGTTCATGATAATACTGAAACAGGTCTTCCTCACTGACAAGGATATCCCTGCGTCTTATCCTGTTTTCCATATCCCTGATATCTTCTACAAGCTTAAGGTTATATCCGATAAATGCAAACTTTCTGTCAACATGCGACCTGTTTAAATCTCCTTCAACAAGTGCGCTTCTGATAAAAATCTCTGAGGCCTCATCGGGGTTTATTTTCCCATATGAAACTTTTCTGTCACGAACGATAATATGGCCGAAAAGAGTTACCTGCTCGCATACCCGAACCTCTCCTCTTTTTCTCTCCCAGCGGGGTTCAAAATATGTATATTTGCATATATGTTTCCCAATGGCCTCAAGCCACGCACTATCAATATTGGCGACTGTTCTGGCAAACAACCTTGAAGTTTCAACCATCTCTGCAGCAACTATCCATGACCGGGCTTTATTAAAAAGTCCAGAACCCGGGAAAATCATCACCTCTCTACCTTTTGACGCCCTGAAAAAGTTCTTTTCTTTTTTCTCTGCAATATTTGACAGGTAACCGCTTAGAATTGATTTGTGTATTGCCGAATAAAGATCACTGAAATCTTCAGAACCCTGTTCTTTCTTGCGATTTACTTCTATTACATCCTTTCTTTTACTAATATTAAAACCATATTCTTTAAGTATAGAAGATATCTGTGTATGGATATCACACCATTCCCTCATGCGAATAAATGAAACGAAATGATCCCTGCAGAACCTCTTTAGTTTTCCTGTTGTCTTTACATTTCTTTTTGATTCGTGGTAGCTGTTCCAGATATTTAATAGAGTTACAAAGTCCGAAGACTTATCATTAAAAGTCGCATGCATCCTGTCAGCCTGTTCAGCTTTTTCTACAGGTCGTTCCCTGGGGTCCCTGATACTAAGTGCGGAAACAATTACGGCAACTTCTTTCAGGCAGCCTTCAGCTTCTGCTTCAATAAGCATTCTGGAAAGCCTTGGATCAATAGGTATCCTTGACATAAGCCTTCCATTTTCAGTAAGCGAATATCTTTTTTCACCTTTAATATTTTTCCCTGTTATTGCTCCAAGTTCAGAAAGTACTTCAAATCCGTCCCTGATACTTCTTAAAGGCGGTCTATCAACAAAAGGAAATTCAGAAATATTACCAAGTTTGAGGGCGATCATACGTAAAATTACTTCGGCGAGATTAGCCCGTAAAACCTCAGGTTGTGTAAAAAGAGGCCGGGAATTATAATCATCCTCAGTATAAAGGCGGATACAGACACCGTTTTCAACACGGCCGCATCGACCTTTCCTCTGATCAGCACTGCTTCTTGACACAGGTGAAACCGGGAGATTTGTAGTCCTTGATGCAGGAGAATAGCTAAGTATTCTCGCAAGCCCGGTATCAATTACATATTTAATACCGGTTATTGTTAGGGATGTTTCAGCAACATTTGTTGATATTACTATCTTACGACCTGAAACAGATGAAAACACCCTGGATTGTTCATTCGCTGAAAGTCTTGCAAAAAGTATGAGAACTGTCACACTGGGAAGTTTTCTCCCTTCAATAAGCTCCCTTGTTTCAAGTATATCCTGTTCCGTTGGCATAAAAATCAGGATATCACCAGAAACAGTTTCCCTGAAAAGTTTATCAACAACATCAACCGCCATCTCTACATGGGTAAGTTCATCTTCTACAAATTCAGGATCAGAGTAGCGGACATCAACAGGATACATACGGCCCGACACATCAATAACAGGCGCATTTTCAAAATATTTTGAAAATTTTTCTGTATCTATTGTTGCAGAAGTTATAATGATTTTCAGGTTATTTCTTTTTTTAAGCAGATTCTTGAGAATACCGATAATGAAATCTATATTGAGGCTTCTTTCATGAGCCTCATCAACAATTATAGTATCATATTCGTTAAGGTAAGGATCTTTCTGAGTTTCAGCAAGTAGAATCCCGTCAGTCATTATCTTTATAAACGAATTATCACTGCTTCTTTCGCTAAACCTTATTTTATAACCTACAGACCGCCCGGTTTCCTCACCAAGTTCATCTGCTATACGACCTGTAACAGTAATCGCCGCAATTCTTCTAGGTTGAGTACAACCGATCTTACCGTCGATCCCCCTGCCCGCCTCAAGACAGAATTTTGGTATTTGAGTGGTTTTTCCAGAACCGGTCTCCCCTGAAATAATTACAACCCTGTTTCTTTTTATAGTTTCAATTATTTCATCTTTTTTCCCGACTATTGGAAGTTCAGGATTATAATTTAATACCGGTAGGTTGTTTTTCCGCCATTTTTTTCTTTTAATGGAAGATCTGAGGCTTTTTTCAAGATTAATAAGCCGTTTCAGGTTTTTTTCTTTGTTTTTTTTTCTTGATATGGAACGTTTTATATTAATGATTTCCCTGCGAACTAATATCGCATCGGCATGCATTGCTTTCGGCAGGAGAGATTCAATATTTTTTATCTTCTTTTCCAACAGGTTAATTTCCTATTATCATCTTTGATGAACTCATAAAAAGTCAACTCGGGATGGCAGGACTTAAGCAATAATTATCCATGGAGCAATTTTTCTGGAAAAACACCCGGACAGCTCAATTATTTAAGTACCTGGAAACTCTTCACAAAAAATGAAGCGGCTTAAAAAAAACAAGCCTGTTCCCTTTAACAAATTATATAATTATTAAGGGCCAGGCTTAAATTCTTGTTTTCGAATTTCATCTCTTCTCCCCAAAATGTTTAAGTTATGAGATATTCACAAATCAAAAATTTCATGGAGAACACAAAAATAAATAACGGTTTTTTGGGTACTTATTTTATTTTATCAGTAACTTTTTTCATATCAACCGGCAAATCGTCATATTTGCATTCACTTCCATTATTCCATATTTCCCACCAGTCTGATTCAAATGATTCGTCCCAATTATCCCCTTCTACCCAAATGCATTTACCATGGTAACACAATCCCATCAGCCATTTATCAATCAATATTGAGGTACTGGAAAAATTATGACCTTCAAGTTGAAACTTTTTTGCTTCCCATTTTTTCATATTATTAAACTCTCATATATTTTTTAAAACATTTTAAATAAACAATCATTTTTCTGATACAAACAACAATTACCGAAAACTTTCATATCAATGAAATATTGTTTTTTCAACAAATTCATAACTAAAAAACTAAAAAATATGACCGCATACAATTATTTCAATATTATATAAAAAACTTATTTCCCAAAAAACCATTCAGCTTTTACACATTAGGATTAAAACTGAAAATTTAATTCAGAAATATTGCCTTTTGACAAATACTTACATGTTGTATTATGTTGTTGATGTATATGCGAAAGGGGAGTTTTATGAATCTGGTATCAATAGTATTAACAATTATGATAATCCAGCTTGTAATGGGGCTTGGGTTCCTGTCACATTATTCCGAAGAGCGAAGAATCGGGAAATCTACTGCAGAAGCATGGTCATCCTATCCGGGTGTTTTTTTTATTTTAAGTATCCTGCTGCCCTTATTATACCTTCTTTTTTAGATTTATTTTGAGATGGCTTCTAATTCAATTCCTCTTTGACAAAACACTCTCAACCTTATCTTCCATTGTCTGATCGCGGTCAATCCTTGTTCCCAATCTTATGGTAGTTGTAATTCGAGGAGCTCCAATTTCATGAATTTTTTCATGGCACTTTTTTACAGCACTGAAAACATCATCCCATTCACCCTCAATATTTGTCCCGTATGCGTGAAGATGCGTTTTCAATCCGGCATCCTCCAGTATATCATGACACACAGCAACATATTTTGAAACAGAGACACCGACTCCGATCGGCACAACACATAAATCCATGATAATTTTCATGAGCCCCCCTTTTTTATTCCACTTCAAGTTTGATGCACTCGTAAAAACTATAACCGGGGTACTTTTCTATTCGTCTCTTAAAGCAACCGGCGGCCCAAGTATTTCAGACCACACAACCGCCTTTTTCAAATCACTGACATTGTATTTCCGGCTCACAGAATGCTTTATTTCCTTAACCTCAGAAATTTGTTCAGTTTTTTGTATGACCTTTTCAGCCGCCTTTTTCTTAAAGGCAGGGGGTGAAGCCTTCTTCTTTATCCTCTTTTTCATTGGCCTGACCGGCGGTTGAGCATCGTCACCAATCAATTCATCCCAACCACCCCTCCCTCTTTGTTCAACGGGGACCTGCTCCTCCATTGCCTCCCGGGCCTGGGCTGCAATATTATTAAGCATTTTTTTCAGCCCGGAAGGTTTTTCAGGTGATTTCCCTTCTTTGAGGGATTTTGCCTTTATGATAGACGATATAATATATATGAAAACAATAATAATCGGTATAATGCTGTCAAAATCCATTTGAATCACCTATTGAAACCTTTGAATTGTGTCCCCTTTCCCGAATAGCACTAACGATTCGAAGAAATGAACGTTTTTCAAAGGCCTCCTATTTACTCTTTTTTATCTTCGGTTGAATCTGTTGAGCCTATAGAGTCTCTCATCTGGGTATCTGCCATAATATTTTTCATTCTGTAATAATCCATTATACCAAGGTTACCTTGTCTGAAAGCTTCAGCCATTGCAAGAGGTACTTCCGCTTCAGCCTCTACGACTCGTGCCCTCATTTCCTGAACCTTAGCTCTCATTTCCTGCTCGACAGCATGGGCCATAGCCCTGCGTTCTTCGGCCTTGGCCTGTGCAATCTTTTTATCCGCTTCAGCCCGATCGGTTTCAAGATCTGCACCTATGTTCTTTCCTACATCAACATCTGCAATATCAATAGAGAGAATTTCATAGGCCGTTCCTGAATCCAGCCCTTTTGAAAGAACCGTCTGGGAAATCATATCGGGATTTTCAAGAACCTCTTTGTGGGTTTTTGCAGAACCGATTGTGGATACAATTCCTTCACCTACCCTTGCAAGAACAGTATCTTCTCCGGCGCCTCCCACCAGCCTGTCAATATTTGCACGAACTGTAACGCGGGATAATGCTCGAAGCTGAATACCGTCTTTTGCCATGGCAGTCACAGGGGGGGTCTCAATAACTTTGGGATTTACACTCATCTGAACCGCCTCAAGTACATCTCTGCCGGCAAGATCTATTGCCGCGGATCTGTTAAAATCAAGTTCAATCTTGGCCTTGTCGGCGGCTATCAAAGATTGTATAACTCTTGAAACATTACCTCCTGCAAGGTAATGCGATTCAAGCTCATCAGTGGAAATATCAATACCTGCCTTTACAGCCATAATCTTTGATTCTACAATAAGTTTTGGCGGAACTTTTCTAAAACGCATAAATATAATATTAAACAGCCCGACATGAGCACCTGAAACCAGCGCCTGTATCCAGAGTGATATTGATGATCCTATGAAATAAATTAGAACAATTGCCGCAATAAAAATAATAATAGTTAATATATTTCCCATTTCATATCTCCTTATTTCTGACTTTTTCTATTTACTATTATGATGAACTCTAAAAAATTATAACCGATGACGAAGTAAAAATCTTAATATACAAAACATGATTGATAGCCGGATGTGAAGTCATACACGTAGTATGTAGAACATCTGGCCAAGCGCTATAACGCAGTAGATGGAGACTTTTTACGACGCCATCACTATTATCTGATTTCCTGTAACCGAGTATACTTTAACCGGAGTATCTTTTTCAAGATACTCTCCGCGACTGACAACGTCAACTCTTTTACCATCTATCTTTGCTATTCCTGCAGGCCTTAAGTCAGTAATTGCAATTCCTTCCTTGCCCAAATAATTTATGAGCTCCGGGTCCTGTGATGTAACTCCCTGATCACTGGAAAGTTCTTTTCTAAGAGCAGCGGGTGATTTGGCTATTATCTTCAGCCCTGCTATCACAAGGAAAGGTATTATGATAATATCTGCCGCAAGAAACAAAAACCCGATTTCAGCGGACATACTGCTGAATACCAAAAAAAGAGAATACCCGATGAGCCCTAAAGAAACTACGGCCAGAACACCGCCTGAAGGAATAAATATTTCAGCTATAATAACAACAACACCTGCGAGCTGTAAAATTATCGGTAAAAACACATTTTCATTCATTAGAATTACCTGACAGAATATCAATTTTTAGTTTATTTTTTTGATACAATTACCCTGTTACCCCTTATTTCGGAAATTATTATCGGTGTCCCTTTTTCCAGGAACTCTCCTTCAGTAATCACATCAAAAATTTCATCTCCCATCCTGGCCTTTCCGGAAGGTCTTAGCGGGGTCATTGCTAAACCTGTATCACCGATATGTGCAGCATTCGCCTCTATTGAATCGGCATGTGAATCCTCAAGAGAAACTTCAAGATAAGGACCGTCCACAACCCTTGAAAGCTTAGGTATAACAAAACGTAAAATTGAAAGGGAAATTATAAAGGCCAGAACAGAGGACCCTAAGACCTGTGCAATATTATTTATAAGAAGATCAAACTCCCAGGGTAATGACGGATCGGGAATAACAAAATCCTGTAGGGAAAGGATCATACCAACGGCAAGGCAGGCAACACCTGCAACCCCCGCTATTCCAAACCCCGGAATCACAAAAAGTTCAAATCCAAGAAGAATAATACCAAGAACTATTATCAGTAACTCTGTATAATCTGCCATTCCGACAATATACTGACTTAAGAAAACCAGGGACAGACAGATAATACCGACAGCTCCCGGGGCTCCGAAACCGGGTGCTTTTATTTCGGTATATAATGCAGCAAGACCGATCAGCATGAGTATGGGGGAAATTTTTCCTATAAAACTGACAAAAATTTCAGACCAGCTTGTTTCAATCCTTACAATCTCGTATTTCCCAACTTTCATCTTTACCAATAGTTCATCCAGACCGGAAACACTCATCTTCGAAAACCCCAGCTCCTTTGCCTCCAAATCATCCATGGTCAGAAGCTCGCCCTTTGCTACGGTAGTTTTTTTTGATGTAATACTGTCTTTTTCCTTCTTTCCAAGGTCTTTATATTCCCTTGAATCCATATAATAGGTTTTGCCTTCCATTTCGATCCTGTATACTTCCATTTCGGCTGTCACCATTGCCTCTGCAAGCTTTTCAGGATAACCATTCTTTTTTGCAAGTGATCTGAATTTTGCTCTAAGCGGTGACTGAAACTTTTCCCCCATCATCTTTGGGCCTTCTTTTGAATATGTTATTGGGGCACAGTCTCCTATTGTCGTATTATTATTCATTGTAAGTTCATCACAGGAAAGTGCGATAAGGGCACCTGCTGATATTGCCTTGTCTTTTACATATGCAATAGTTTTCCCTTTTTTATTATTTACAATAGTATCAACTATCTGAAGTGCTGAATCTACGCGCCCTCCAAATGTACTCATTTCAAATATAATATGTGTATCGTTTCCAACCGGGATATTTTCAAGTGCCCTTTTAACAAATGCAGACATACCAGGATCCACATCTCCTGCAACAGGGATGACATAGACTTTCTGCACTGATATTTCATCAGGTACTGAGCCACATGGCAAAACTATAAAAAACAGTAAAAAAATCGAAAAAATAAGGGCCGTTTTTTTAAGTAATTTCATTAATATTTCTTTCAGGTTGGAAATAGCTGATTTAATCATTTATCTGTCAATCTAATATAACTAAATACTATGGGGGGTAGATACCTGTCAAGATATTCAACTAAAATCGGATCAAAGGACATCTAAACACTTTTTTTGTTTCTTTAAAAAAGTTGCCCTCGAATAAAGTGTATATTAATATTTGAACCATATTTACAAATTCTACAAAAAGGGGGTTATTCAAAAGCTTTAATTTTGACTGTATTTTCCTGAAGCCTTATTATAATATATTATTTTTGCGGCAAATATACTCCAACATCGACTTTCAATCAATTGAGGTGTTATTAAATTATCTTGACTATATTATCTTTTTTGGTGAATGTTAATCATCTGTATGGTGTAAATCAAACTTGATGGCGTCGTAAAAAGTCTCCATCTACAGAGTTATAGCTGTTGATCAGAAGTTCGACATACTACATGTATGCCCTCACTCCTGATCAACCCCGATGCCTTGTATATGAAGTTTTTTACTTAGCCATCGGTTATACTTTTTACGATTTCATCAAACTTGAGGTGGGAAAATGAAAATAATTTGCATTTTGGCTTTTATTCTTTGTATGGTTTACTTTAGCAATACAGAAAAAATATCCGCACAGGATTCTTTTTTAACACAAAATGACAAGGAATTCCTGCTTAACCTTTCTCGACAGACACTATACTGGTACATTAAAGACGATACAATTCCCGAAGTTGATAAATCCGTGATTGGTAATTCTTTACAGGAAAAGCTATCCTGTTTTGTTACCCTTGACAAAAAAGGAACCGGTCTTCGAGGATGCATCGGACATTTTGACAGGAAAAGGCCTCTTTATGAAAATATTATAAGCAGGACTATAGCCGCTGCAACCCAGGATCCACGATTTGATAAGGTAAAATATGAAGAATTAAGGGATATAAAAATCGAAATAAGTGTACTTACCAAACCTCATAAGCTTTCATTTGAATCATCTAAAGATTTGCTTGCAAAGCTTCGCCCTTATGTAGATGGTGTTATTCTGGAAACAAAATACGGCAGCTCCACATATCTTCCACAGGTGTGGGAGCAAATACCGGATAAGGAGCAATTTCTTTCCTATCTTTGCAGAAAACACGGTGCTCCTGATTTTACCTGGAAGTACGATTATGAAAATATAAAAGTATCGACATACCAGGCGATAGTTTTTGGTGAAGAAATTTATGGACGTAAAGTTGTTGGGAAAAAAGGCGCTGTAGTAGGAAAAAACGGAGCAAGTGTTATAGGATCGGCTGCATCATTCGGGAAAAGACACATCAGAAATGAAACTTTTGAAGAGTCAGCCATACTTGATCCCGGAACCATTGTGTCTCCTGAATCTGATATCAATAATATCAGATAATAATAAATAATAGATAGATACCAGATATATATATTAATGATAAGAAGAATTATTTGCCACAATATAACCTATGACTAAGTATAAATCTTCATATTCAAGGCATAGTGGTTGATCAGGAGTGAAGGCATACATGAAGTATGTCGAACTACTGATCAACAACTATAACTCTGTAGATGGAGACTTTTTGCGACGTCATCAACATTTATGTTTCACGGATATTTATAATGAAAACGAATAAATCCGACCAGGCTGAACCGGTCTCTCAATTTTATACTTCACACAGGCTACGCCTTCATTACACTGACTGGGGCAATGAGCACAAACCTGTTCTAATTCTTCTTCACGGAGGAATGGATCACGCCCGAAGCTGGGACTGGGCAGCACGAAGACTCTGTAATGATTTTCATGTAATAGCACCTGATTTGCGTGGGCATGGTGACAGTTCATGGGCTCCCGGAAGTATGTATTCTATTCTTGATTCTGTCATGGACGTAACACGTATGATAGAAAAACTTGATACTCCATCTGTATCAATTATCGGCCATTCATATGGAGGAGTCGTATCACTTATGTATTCAGGTCTTTACCCTGATAGAGTAAAAAACCTTGCATTGGTAGAAGGAATTGGCGCTGCACCGACAAGACTGGAAAAAATTAAGAAAGACCCACTATGGGAACGGGTAACCGAATGGATTAAAATTACCGGAAAGAGCGAAAAGCGAAAACCGCGTCACCTTGGGTCGATTGAAGAGGCTGTTTCAAGAATTAAAAAAGCAATACCGTCTCTTTCTGATGAAAAGGCGATGTATCTCACATCACATGGAATAAAACAAAACGATGACGGCACATACAATTGGAAATATGACCGGCTTTCAAGCATACTTTCACCTATCCGTTTTACAGATGAAGAAATGAAAGATATTCAGAAAAGGATATCATGCCCGGTTTTACTGCTTTACGGATCAAACGGATGGTCGGGTGACCCGCTGGAAGGAAACGACACATTATTTTTCCAACATGCAAAAAGCATATGCATACCTGATGCAGGCCACTGGCTGCACCATGACCAATTAGACCTGTTTATAGAAATTGTAAAAGCCTTTATGAATAAGTAATAAAAATTGTTTTATACTTGTGGTTTTTTATCGAATTTTCTGAAAAATGTATTTTCAGCAGGGTAGGAATAAATCATGTCAATTAAAGAATTAGTCAACGGTTTTAAATGCTATTTTAAGGCAAATCGAGTGATTTTCAAATACGGCCTGTGGCCATACATTTCTGTCCCGGGGGTCATGAGTATCTGTTATGTCATCCTACTTGTCATTATCGGGATATTCTTTTTTTCAGACATTTCAGTTTATATAAACCAAAATTACATTCCAGGTTTCCTTCAGAGTAAAATCATGGAGATAATAGTCAAAATAATCCTGTGGCTTTTCATGATTTTGGCCGGTTATATATCATATAAGGAGGTTATCCTGATTTTGTTTGCACCGGTTCTGGGATATCTTTCAGAAAGAGTTGAGGTTCTGATCTATAATAATACTCCCCCGCCATTTATAATAAAAAATCTTATAGAAGACATAATAAGAAGTCTTACCCTTTCCATGAGGAACCTCGTCTTCATGCTTCCTTTGACCATCGCTGCATGGTTTGTAGCTTTTATTCCGGTAATTGGTACTATAATATCCCCTGTCCTTTTAATTATCATTCAATCATACTACGGAGGTGCAGGACTGGTTGATTATACACTGGAAAGAAAAAGATATTCAGTAAGAGAGAGCATTGAATTCGCACAAAGCAATCGAGGTAGAATCACAGGAGTAGGCATGGGATTCGTTTTTCTCCTTATGATACCAATTTTTGGCTGGTTTGCAGCTCCCGGCTACGGCACAGTTGCAGCCACGCTGGCGGCCCTTGAAAAGATAAATGAAAATGATCAGGAGTTAGAAAATTTATAATAAATTTGCAAAAATAATCTCAATTTTTTTTAATTGATTATAGAACTTACCTGATTACCAAAGTTTTATCTCAGGATTTGTAGAATTCTTTGTTCCAAATCCTCTACAATCAATCGTTATATATTCTTTAAGTTTTTCATGGGAACCGATTGCTTCATAGCAGTTCTTATCAGCTTTAACTATCCTTATTGAAACCCCCGGTATAGATACTCCAAATTCAAGATCTTCAATATTATCAGCATATCGATTATTATTATTGAAATAAATCTCTTGCCCATGGTTCAACCTTTTCAGTTCAGCCTTAACTAAAACAACATATGTTTTTTCTTGACGCATGATAAAATGCGGAAGCGTAATTGCAGCAAAAATCACCGATATGACAATAAAATAAATAATAATTAAAGTAATTATAAGCCCCGTTGAACCTTTTTTCTTACCGGGGGGAATTTTTTCCTGGAGGTCATCTTCACTTGTAAAAACATATATTATAAACTCAATCATTGCTATCAGTGATGGGATACCTGTAAGACTAAAAAGTAAATATAAAGCACCATGAAAGTTATTACCAAGGTAAAATTTATGCCCGCCTATTCCACCCGTAAAAAGGGTTATAAGCAATAAGGTTAACTTTCTTACGCGACCTTCTATTCGAGTCTTGCAATACGGGCATACTTCAGTCGTCTGTTTAATAATATTTCCGCATGATTCACAGAATTTTTCATCAGCTTTTCTGGTTAATTTTTGTTTTGAAGGGCTTTTGGGGGTTGGCTTTTTATTTTTTGTTTCAGATTTTTCTGCACCGGACAAAGTGGTTGACGACTTACCTGTTTCTGCAGACTTAGGATCCGCATCTCCGGTTTTATGTTCTTTACCGGTGTTATGTTCTTTACCGATTTTATGTTCTTTAATAAAACAAATCGCACCGGCTTTTCCAAAAACATTTTTTATTTTTTCACAGGTTTGAAGATCAGCTTCTTTTTTAATTATTGTCAATTTACCTGTAAAAAAAAGATCGATCTTTGAAATATCCTTCTTATATACAGCGGCAAGCTTTTCCTTTACTTCATCAAGAGAAGCATCTTCAGCGATATCTCCTTTAAAGGTTACGCTATATTTTTTTTCACTCATAGTTCATCCAGGATCTGGAGGTTATACAATCTGAAGAAAATGATATGATTTCACGCCACAGGATATGTCTGAAAAAGTTTTGTGTCAAGCAATAAGTCAAATTATACCAATATTTTACTAATCAAAAACCTGTTGAATATATTAATGAATGCTGGTAATAAAACCAAAATCGGTTCTAAAAAATTATACATACCATGGCGGGAATAAAAATGAGCCCCGTAACACATTTACTGATCAGCTGGCCTCTGGCAAATTCGTACAAAATTAGCAGGAAAGAAAGAGCATTGGTTACCATTGCCGGGATAAGCCCTGATTTTGACGGTTTGGGAATTATTGCCGATATTCTGACCAGACATAACGAGCACCCGCTTCATTTATGGGGAAAATTTCATCACATACTCGGGCATAACATTGGCTTTATACTTATCGCCACTTTCATTGTTTTCTGTACTTCAACACGCAGATGGGTTGCTGGGTCCCTGGCCTTTTTATGCCTGAACATTCACATGTTATGTGACCTGTTAGGAGCCAGGGGACCTGATGGATATCAGTGGCCCATACCCTATTTCCTACCTTTTTCCGGTATCTATCAGTTTACATGGGAAGGACAATGGTCCTTAAACGCATGGCCGAACTTCCTATTGACCGGGACTGCAATTGTTTTTGTGTTCTATATTGCTTGGAAACGCGGATACTCTCCGGTAGAAATATTATCAACACGTGCAGATGAGGCTTTTGTTAACACGCTTCGTAAAAGGTTTGGAAAGCCGAAATAAAAAAAACCTGAAACCTTTTATGAATGTGGTTTTTTGTTCCAGATATTGTCAATGATCCCATTGAAATCGAATATGCCCGAAAAATCCGAAAAAGCTTCCCTTCAAGGGCATTTAATTTTTTCTAAGACCCTAACCTGTGTTTTTCGCAGGCCTTATCTCCACCATATCTGTTAAATATTCTTTTACATCTCCGATTGGAACCTCTTTTCTGTGGAATATACCTGCAGCAAGAGCCGATTCTGCTTCTGTTTTGGTAAAAACCTCATGGAAGTGTTCCTCACAACCTGCACCGCTTGATGCGATAACCGGGATGGTCACGGCATTCTTGACAGAATTAACCAGTTCAATATCAAAACCGGAATTTGTACCATCCTTGTCAATACAGTTAAGAAGTATCTCCCCTGCCCCGAATTTTTCACACACCTGTGCAAGAGTTACAGCATCAACATCCCGTCCCTGTCTACCTCCATTTATAGTACACTGGTACCAGCAGTATTTCTCACCGTTCATTCCAGGAACTGATGTTTCTATTACATTGTGACTCACCTCATCGGGTGACTTTACATAAACTCTTCTTGGATCAATAGAAATGACAACAGCCTGGTTCCCATAAACTTTTGAAATCTGTTCTATAGAACTCTCTCCCGTTTTAACCCCTGTTTTTAAATAATCTTCAACAATAAGAACTGCGTCACTTCCAATGGAAATCTTATCCGCACCGGAGCGGAAGTATTCTGCTGCAACTTCAAGAGCAGTATATTTCCTGCCGTTTTTATCTGTATAATCCCTGATGCCACCACCGATAGTCAACGGAACAAATACTTTTCTAGACGTTTGCTTTAACAATTCAATCATAGGCATGTCTTCCATGGGAAAATCTCTGAATCCTGTTATATTCAAAAAAGTGATTTCATCAGCCCCATCTTCATAATATCTTTTTGCAAGTTCAACAGGTTTCCCGAGATTTCTTACATCCCCTTCTTCCCTTACATCATACTGATCGCCTTTGGTAACTACCAGGTCACCTTTATCGTTTGATCTGACATCAAGGCACGCAATAATCCTCTTAGCGAGCTTTGTATCTCCTGAAACTGAAAAAGGAGAATCCTTATCGTCTGCTGGTTTTAAAAAATTTTCCAATATCATGAGACCGGGTGTTCCGCTTTTTTCAGGATGAAACTGGGTAGCTATAATATTACCCTTCTGGACACTGCTTACGAATTTTATGCCGTAATCAGTAGTGGTGAGAACATCAGAATCATCATCAGGGACTACATGGTATGAGTGAACAAAATAAAACTTTTCATCCCCTTTAAGACCGCTGAAAACAGGTGATTGTTTTTTTATACTGATACCGTTCCACCCTATATGAGGGACGGAAAGATCGATATTAAACCTTTCGACTGTACCCGGTAATATACCGAGTCCCTTTACGCCAGGCGCCTCCTCACTTTTTTCGAAGAGAGCATGCAGCCCTAAGCATATGCCGAGAAACGGCCGCCCTGATAGAAGGTAATCCTTTAACGCCCCGGTATAATTTTTTTCTCCGAGTATACTCATCATACTGCCGAAATTGCCGACTCCCGGAAAAATCAGTTTTTCGGCAGACAGTATGTGTTCATAATCGGAAACAACCCTGACCTTCTCGCCCAGATTTTCAATTGCATTTATCACACTTCTTACATTGCCAGCGCCGTAATCAAGTAAAGTAATCATTAGTATTGCCCTGCCTTTCTAACATAATATTTTTCCCAAGAGTCCTTATACCAATATTGTGGCCAAAAACCAAGAGGTGTCTTCCCGAACTATAACAAATAACTTCCTATCTCTTTGAATTTATTTTGATAACAAGCATTGGACAGAAACATAGTAGTAAAGAGAAAATACCGGGAAGCAAAACCCTCAACTTGCCTTCAGAAAACACTTATGCTAATAAATCAATATGTTACTTGAACAGCCTGCTGCTTGGGTTTACCTGATGATTAAGCAGGGGCAACCAGCATACTTTCATCTATATCATGAGTACAAAAGCCTCTTAACCGGAATCCATTTCCAGATAGTGATGAGTTTAAATATTAATAATAAGGAGAATTCAATATGATAACTGCTATGGTAATGCTTAACATAGAAAGAGGGAAAATAAATGAAGTAGCGGAAAAACTTTCAGACATGAATGGAATAGCTGAAGTATATTCCGTTAGCGGCCGTTTTGATTTAATCTCGATAATCAGAGTTGAAAATAACGATAGATTGGCTGATATTGTTACAAACCATATGCTGAAAGTTGAAGGTATTTTAAAAAGTGAAACAATGCTGGCCTTTAAGTGTTATTCCAGGCATGATTTGGAAAGAATGTTTTCCATCGGTATAGATTAATATAATTAGTTACAACTGATCATTTGCAAAACATAAAATTTTCATGTTCAAGAGCTAACACACCCGTATCTCTTAATGTTTGACACGCAAGTTTTTTTCCGTTATAAATTTTTATGTAAAACTATTCCCTTAACACTTGTCTGTATTGTGTATAATAGACGTTAACAAATGAAGATATAAGACCCTGTGTTTTTCAAAAAAATAATACATTAGTTCTACTTTCAACCTTTTAATTCAAATCATATATGGAGACAAAAAAATGGCCGAAAATTTCGAAATTACAGATGAAATGAAATCAAAGATCGGCTGGGAATCTGGCCCCTGGGTTTGTGAAGTGACAAGCACCAGCGTTAGAGCCTTTGCCAGAGGTGTAGGATACACTGATCC
>JABHLN010000066.1 GCA_018693105.1 Desulfobacterales bacterium
TTAAAAACTTAATTAAATTCTTTATTAAATTTTTAATTGTTTTTTATAATTCTGTCAAACATTTTTTTACCTTTTCGACCGCATTTCAGACAACTCATATCCATCATGACAATTATCAGGCTCGAAAAAAGTCAACTCAGAACGGCAAAGTAAAAATTTCAAGATCAAGGCGCCGCAAATCCCGAGGAATGAGTTGTACTTGCCATACACCGCAGTGGCGAGGAATTCAGCGCAACACAGATATTGGATTTTTTGCGACGCCACCAATTAAGCGGTTGTCTATTTTATATCATATTCATAAAAGCCCTTTCCGGTTTTACGTCCTAAATGTCCGGCCCTGACTTTCTGCTTAAGAAGAGGACAGGGGCGATACTTCGGATCTCCAAACTCAGAATAGAAACTTTCCATAACTGACAATATAGTCTCAAGGCCAATCATATCCATTAGTGCTAAAGGGCCTATGGGGTGATTGCACCCTAATTTCATTCCGTTATCTATATCTTCCCTGCTGGCTATTCCCTCCATAAGAGCAAAAGCAGCTTCATTGAGCATGGGAACGAGGATACGATTCACGGCAAACCCGGGAGAATCATTTATTTCGATGCCGACTTTACCTATATTATCCACTACTTCTTTAACAATATTAAAAGTCTCATCTGAAGTTTCCAGGCCCCGGATAATTTCCACCAGCTCCATAACCGGAACAGGGTTAAAGAAGTGCAGGCCCACAAATTTATTCGGCCGATTTGAAAATGATGCCAGTTCGGTAATGCTGAGGGAAGAGGTATTAGAGGCTATAATTACCTTCGGATCACACAGGCTTTCCAATTCCTGATAAAGTGTCCTTTTAGGTTCTTTCTTTTCAATAACAGCCTCAATGATAAGTTCGCTTTGAGCTATATCTTCAAGTTTGATGGTGCCTTTTATGCGACCCATAACTGCTTCAGCTTCTTCCCGGACAAGCTTTTCTTTTTCCACCATTCTATCCAGGCTGTCCCGGATGGCTTGCAGCCCTTTTTCTACAAATCTTTCTTCAATATCCCTAATTATTACTTCGTAACCAGCCTGTGCACATACCTGGGCTATACCGCTTCCCATAATTCCGGCACCTATAACACCAATCCTTGTGATTTTCATATATTCTACTCCTCTTTATTAAAGCCCAGCCAGGTTTTTTTATTATTTCCCTGTCCATGTTCCATGATTTTCAGAGACAACGGAATTCCAATCTTAATAGTCTCAGGCTCTTTGGAATTTACACCCAGTATCTGTCCTGAAACCTGGGGACCTTCTTTAAGGGCAACAATACCGACACAATATGGATTTTTACGATCAAATCCGGCTTCACTCATAAATGAAGGCCCTACTGTAATACTTGTAAACGAAACCAGCTTCCCTTTTCCTGAAAGTTCTGTCCAGCTCATATCAAAAGAAGAACATTTGATACAAATTGGTCGTGGAGGTAAATAAACCTCCTGGCATTCATTACAACAGGTACCCATGAATTTTTCATTTTTAAGATATTTATAAAATTCCGCACTGGTAAAAGATTCTTTTGACATATGTTAATTTCTCCTTTCATAAATGTGAACTACTCCGGAACCTCCGGTAGTTCCAACATTATGAGTTAGTCCCACCCGCACATTTTGAACCTGCCTGGGACCGGCTTCTCCGCGGAGCTGGTTCCAGATTTCCACTACCTGGCCTATCCCGGAAGCACCGATAGGATGGCCTTTGGACTTCAACCCTCCAGAGGCATTTACAGGTTTTGAACCGTCTCTTCTGGTAAGTCCTTCATCGATTGCTTTGGGTCCTTTTCCGGCAGGAAAAAAACCTAAGTCTTCAATAGCAAGTATTTCAGCTATTGTGAAACAATCGTGTACTTCTGCAATGTCGATTTCATCCGGTGTGACATCAGCCATTTCGTAGGCCTGCTTTGCAGCTACTTTCACTGCGGTAAGTGATGTAAGATCTTTCCTTTCAGGTAAGGCGTGGTCGCTTCCCTGTCCGGTTCCGATAATATATATTGGGTTATCGGTGAAATTCCGCGCAATTTCACCGGCGGCCAGCAATATACATCCGGCGCCGTCAGAAACCGGTGAACAATCAAACAAACGTAATGGCCACGCAATAACCGGATTGGCTGCATTATCCTTCATAAATGCCAACTCATCTTCCCATTCAGGAACAGGCGTCCCTTTATTAAGCGCTTTTTCCTGTTTACTTTTCATAAGGGCTGCTATGGAAACATTAAACTGACCCTTGGGATTTAATGCGCCATTCTCATGGTTTTTTATTCCCACTCTCATGAGAGACTCCGGCTTTGTTCCGTATTTATGCATATGAGCGGTGGCCATGGTTGCATAGAGACCTGGAAAAGTAAGGCCGCAGTTCACTTCATAAAGAGTATCTCCTGCTGCTGCAAGGGCATCGGTTACATTTTCAGTGGGGAGATTTGTCATTTTTTCGGTCCCCCCCACCAGCACGACATCGCATACACCTGATGCTATCGCAATCAAACCCTGTCGCAATGTAATACCACCGCTTGCACAGGCATTTTCTATCCGCGTAGCAGGCTTGGGGATTTGCCCAACCCAGTCTGCCATAATTGGCGCGGTATGACATTGACCTTCAAAGATATCACTTGAAAAATTTGAAATATAAGTTGCCTCAATATCTTCCGGATCAAAACCTTTATCTACCGAATGCGTCATGTCCTTATAAGCTTCAACAAAAAGATCCCTTGTTGTCATTTCAGGAAATACCCCGAATTTTGACATTCCCGACCCCACAATGGCCACTTCCCGACCTAATTTCTTTCCTTTTGACATACCTGTTTCTCCATTAAAAATTAAGATTTAACATACATCAGGATGTATAAAAAAATCTGATGGTTCGTAAAAAACTATCTAATTTATATAATCATTCCGTAAAAAATGGTTTTTTGTCTTGTGTCAGAAAATATGAGTATCTAGTTATAAGTATATAGAGAGCAGTTGATAATATCTTAGTATACAAATTCTCAAACTTTTATGTTCATCTCATATAAGTATTATTTAACAGAAATTTCCCGTATATTTCTCTGCTATAGGTATTCTTTTGACCCGATTTTTTGAACGGAATATTTCTTTGGGAAGTACACTGCTTCAGGATTAAATAGTAGTGCCTGTAGATTAATCACCAAATTGAATTATTGTAACTTTGCAATATAATAATTTTCAGAAATCGAATCTTAAAAAAATGAGGTTTTTGACCTTTCTAGACTTCCTATTATATATTCCGCGCCTGCTCTGTTGTGGTGTTTTACAGCAGAAATCGCTTCTTCTACATCTTTCATCTCAAAAGCCTTTAATATCCTTCTATGTTCTTTAATTGCGTTAACAATTCGCTCATCACCCAGATATTCAGGCCGGTACTTTAAGCAGATCCTTTCCAGAAGATTTCTAAGCACTTTTTGAATTACATCCTGACGGCTAAATTCTGCGAGTTTAATATGAAACTGCATATCTTTTAACAAATTTAGCTGACGGGTTTCCATATTGGTTAATGATTTCTCATAATCGACTATAAATTTCCTTATAAGAGTGAGATCCTTCTTGTTTATATTCTGGATAATCGACGGAATAATTGATACTTCAAGGGCCTCCCTGGCCTGGTATATTTCTTTGACCTCTTTTTCGGTAATCTGTCCAACAAAATATCCCTTATGCGGCTCATAGAATACAAGCTCTGAATACTCTAATTTGTTGAGTGCCTGAATAACCGGCGTCAAGCTCATATTGAGTTTTTTTGCAAGATCTCCATAAACAAGCCTCTGGCCGGGAGCTAATTCTTTGTAATAAAGCATATTCTTGATTGCATCAAAAGCCTCGCCAACGGCTCTGCTTTTATCACCATTCTTACCATTCTTTATGTTTTTATTGCTCGATTTCATCTATTACCCTTAACATGCATATCTAAAATTGATTTTAAGATTATTATATTTTAGCTCTGTCAAAATATCAAAATAATTACAACTTTAAGTTACCTATAATTTTTAAGTTTATGAAAAAATTGTAATAAATGCAACGGGTCTTTTAAAACAACTTTTTTAATATTCATGGTAAAAATATGTTATCTTTTTGACCCTGTATTACCAACCACATGCTTATAATTCAGTCTTCATGAATACAGGGAACTATTAATAAACATATAGACTGATATATTTTGGTAAAGCTTATAGTCAGAGAGCTATTGCCGGTACCAAAAAACATAAAATGATTTTATTCGGAATTATATCCCTTCCACCAAACAGTTTCAGCAATCTCTTCGTAAATCTTCCAATCCTCGCCTTCTTTCCTCCATTTCATGTAATAATTGCCGTTGGCATTTTCAGTTACGCCCTCTTCTTCATGCCCTTTGTAACCACTATTAAATATCCAGTAGTTCTTGGACCTGGCCTCAGCCTCTCCATCAAACTCTATAATTGTATTAGTAATGATGTGCCGCATATTCAGAAGCGTTCCGACAATTTCAGCCGATATCCATTCTCCCAGCTCTTTTTTCCCCTTGATTTTCAACTCACCAAATTCGAAATATACATCATCAGTAAATGTATCCAACCACCCGCTCACATCATCCTGATCTATTGTCCATGAGTAATTATATAACTTATCCATGATGAGTTGTCTGTCTTCTGGTCTAAAATCATTGATCATAATAAACCCCATTCGTTTAGAATTATCACGACTCTTTCAAAAAAGAACAGCTTATCTGTATTCCGGTCACTATTTTTAATTTTTATATACAGCCTTCTATCCCTTAGGAACAAACCAAAATTATTCAATCACAATTAGTACCGCTTCACCGGCAACAGCATCACCTGTACTGCAATTTACTTTCTTTATTATACCGGATACTGTTGTTTTTATGGGCATTTCCATTTTCATTGCTTCAAGAACGACAACTATATCCCCTTCAGCAACGGTATCACCTTCTTTAACATTTACTTCTATTATTTTCCCCGCCATGGGATACGTAATTTCAGACAAAATCAATTTCTCCTTTTAATAATATTAAATATTCAACTCCATATCATTTCATCAGTATCTCTGACATGGAATTTACTTATGCTTCAGCACTCTTATTCCGATTATGTATCTCCGCATCCCGGAAAAGCTGGATTATACCCCCGCCCAAAGGACGGGGGTATAATTAGAAAAAAATTAAAACTCAGTAAGCCTGTTATCGACCTAATTTCCTTAGAGATTCAAGGGTGAAAAAACCTGTAGGCTTATTATTATTTTCCGTATAATCGGAGATTATCCAGTTTGTAAAATGCCTGGTTTGATAATCATTAAACGGCATGTTATGAGTAAAATGCGTGCCGTTGTCAGTCCAGTAAAGCCTCTGCTGGATGCTTTTCCATAAACTTCCTTTTCTATCATAAATCACTGAATAGATTATTTCCCATGTCTGGGGATCTACCCACCATATACTCTTTGAGTAGGGATATTTAGGATTCTTATGCACAGCTTCGATTTCATATACAGGAACTTTTTGATAGTTGCCTCCCTGGAGAAAACCGCCGCTGTCATCTGGCTGTTCATCAAGCCCTTCATCAACAACTGCCAGCACCTCTTTCTTTCCTAAAAGCTTGTATGTGGCATGCTCGATCCTGCCGGACCAGACATAAATATCGTCCCAGGTTGTATCCGTTCCACCGTAATTGTCAGAACCACGTGCAGCAGAGGCTCTAACAGTCCTTCTCAGGCTGGGAACATAGAACCACAAGTCATTTTCTCTATTCGGATCATTATAAGTTATGTTCAGTACTCCGGTTCCACTTACTGCATTGGGTTTAGTCATTACGCTCAAAGTTTTTTTCTTTACTCCATCTTCTGTTTTTATTTCATGCAGTGGAGTAAGTTGTGTTCTTCCATTATAGCGTATTAAGTTAAAATCCATGGTGATACTGCGCCTGCGGCCTTTCTTGTCAATCATTTTACCAACCGAGCCATTATACTTGTGATCATCACCACTATAGCGTTTATCAAAGTTCCACAAAACCTCGATACCCGATTTTGGGTCCGGAAATGGAAGTCCGGCTACATAATTCGCAAGATTCCCGCTGGAATCAACACTACAGGTGCCTTTGTATTTTTCTGTTGCGTCTCTATATTCCTTTGGCGGCTGATAATTATGATTACCCTCGACCACGTTGAATTTTAAGCCCCATTCTTTAACCTGCATAACAAGAGTTGTAGGAAGAAGATCTTTCACTTCATCCACATTACTCTTATCTATAACCTTGATTACTTTTCCTACTTTGCCTTCAGCCCCGATTGTAATGCTCGGAACAGCTAACAAAAACGATAGGAATATTCCTGCAAAAACTATAATTCCCCTCTTCATTGTAACCCCCCTCTCATTTCATATTTCTGTAATATATCTTCCTTTATGTTAAGCGGAAAATAAATTTACAAAAGTGATTTTGGATAAACCTTCTTGATTTTACAAAAATCAAATTCTAAAAGCCAAACTTTACTGTCAGGTAGGCTACATCATTGTCACGAACTCCTCCGAAGAAAGGTTCTGTTGTATCATGTGAATACATGATTTGCGCCCCTACAGCGATGCTCCAGAAATCGTTAAAGTCATACGCAATCTGGGGGCGTGCCCAGCCTTCACCGGTAAAATTCCACATGAGAAATAGTGATGGTGTCAGTTTTTCATACATGTATTTTGTATCAATATAAAATGTCGCAATTGTCTGTTCATCATCCTGACTCATATCATTTGTGGACATCATATCATCATAATCGAATATATATTTCTGCTCAAGCTGTGCACTCATATAGACAAAATTTCTTTCGCTTATCATTGGTATCTTTACGATCTTATCCATTGCCACCATATAGCTAAATGAATCTTTCTCGTAAAACCCATTAACAGGAGGTGCAAATATGTTGAGAGGGTTATAAGGCTCATCAAATGTGTAAACACATTCACCCCTGAATACAGCGTCGGCCTTTTTACTATAGATATTAAAGGTACCTCCAGCCTTGTGATTGAATGGATACTGAAAGAGCATCATATTTCCACTACCAAGCCTAGCTAACCAGTCCCCTTCAAACATCGGGTTGTCATTACGGCTGTAGAACCAGAACAATGAAGTATCCCAGGGCCCTACAAGGGCTTTCAGCCTTAATCCGAATTCACTGTTGGAAATATCATTTTCCGGTACTGAAGGACCTTTTATAGCATCAAGAAACAACTGGCCATAGCCTGCCGGCCCCCATTGGGTTCCTGCGGTTCCGAATTTAGTGGGCTTAAAACCTGTATCAAAAGCTCCCGGAAGCCAAACAAACTCAAGGGTATATTTTTCCGAAAATTTATGTGCAAGGTTTAATCCCCACAGAGGAATCCGGATATCTTCCCAGTCCGGAAATATATAATGCCAGCTGTAATCCAGTGGATTTATTATATCCGACATTCTGAATCCAAGAGCCTCTCCCCATACAATCTGCTGTTTTCCGACTCTCATGTGCCAATCACCCCATGTTAAGTCAGCAAAAAATTCTCTGAGGTCACTGTCTCTTTCATAGTCGTCTATGCTGTTCATAGCTCCCGCATCAATCACATTTTGCTTAAGTTCATCATCAAGCTGAAGACTTGCTTCATAAATGCCCCGATAAATAGCTGTAATAGCAAGGTTCTCCATAGGGCTCCATGTACCTTCTATCTGCAATGTGTTTCTGCACATGGTATAATCACCGCTCTTCAGTCCTTTCTGAGTACCCACGTTAGGATCCGGACCATGCAGAAAAGCCTCTCCGTCCTGTATCCTCCATGCGGAATCATTTTTAATGAATCCTCCTATGGTAAGAGTGCCATCCCAAGCTTCAAAGGCGCATACCGTCCCTGCGGAAACAAAAAACACCGTCAGGAACAAACACGCTACAAACATCTTTAGATACCTGCTCATTTTTTCCTCCTTAAATTTCCTAATAGGTTTTCGTTATTTATTGCTCTCCAAACTCTTGTCATGAATCATGGTCATATATCTAAACCATAATCAGATATAAAACATGCCGCACAGAAGATAAGCAATGATGTAAATGCAATCATAAGATCAATCATAATATCAACTGATGTCTGATATTTTATAACCGACGAAAGCCATAATACTATAAGGATATGGCTTTTTATCCTGTGCTGAGCGGTGAGTCAATTTCCTCCTTTCGTTTAAGGTTGATATTTATGAACTTGTCTCAAAAATGTATCTATCCTTTGGATAAAAACTTTGGTTTTATAACTAAAACAAGTGCCGGAAGTAAAATCAGGGTTCCCAATATATGAAGAATTGTGGCCATTGTCAGTAGCAGCCCCATCTCCGCCTGGAATTTAATATCTGATAAAAGCCAGAACACAACACCTAATCCCACTGTTAGAGCGGTAAAACAAATTGCTTTCCCGGTAGTATTCATTGCAGTATGAATTGATGACAAGATATCCTCATCTCCATTAAACTGTTCCCTCATCCTGCTGAGAAAATACACTCCATAATCAACACCGATACCTATAGCTATAGTTGCTACAGGCAAAGTGTTTATGTTCAACCCGATACCTTTAAGACCCATATATGCGAAAATCAGATAGTTGGATACTGCTAAAGGAATGACCAGAAGAATTCCTGCAAGAAGGGATCTGAAACTAAGGGCGCAGAAAAAAATTGTCAATGCAAAAGACATGATAAGCAATTGAACCTGGGTCTTGAATATTTCTTCATTTGCAGCAGCCAATATACCAACCGTTCCTGCAGCAAACTTCAGTTTTGCTCCCTTTATAGGGTTATTTTTTTCAAACTCTCTTGTAGCATTTACAGCTTCTCTCAGGGTATCCCCCTCATGGTTTTTGAAATATACTGAAATACTCATCGACCTGTTGTCATGCGTGCAATAAGCATCAAGATCTCCCGGATCAGAACTTGAAAAGAACATATAATGAAGAACAGCTATATCGGTTTCGCTGTGTGGTAAAAAAGACCACTTGGCATTTCCTTTATTCAGGTTCAGATTCAATTTCTTTAGTACGTCAACAATTGATATTGACCCGCCTGCACTGGGTAGTTTTTCAATATGCCTCTGATATGCTTCAATTTTATGAAGGATGTCATATTTGTATACAGAATCCTTTTCTTCTCCTTCGACGACAATGAGCATAGGATTTAAACCCAGAAAAGATTTGTTTAATATTCGGGCATCTTTATTATATGCAGAATCAGACCACAAAATAGGTGTACCGGGATTCACATCCCCGACTTTAAGTTCACTGGCATAAAACACGCCAATTACTGCAATAAGTAAAGTTACCCCGAGCACCGCCCAGCTTCCCCGGCCACTATTGAGCATAGCTGTTTTTGTTGCTATCTTTTTGTATATACCTTCTTCGGACTTTCGTTCTTTAATAAAAGGAGGAAGCAAAAGGAGCACTACAGGATTAAAAAATAAAACCGTAAATATGGTGCTTAATGCCCAGAAAGAACTGATTATACCCAGTTTCTGTAAAAATGGTATCGGTATGGCAATAAGTACTGCTATTCCTGCTGCGTCGGTTATTATACCGGCAAGGCCCGGAAAGAAAAGCGCTTTTATGCTTGAATAACACGCAGCTCTTATGTCCCTATGAACAGCATACTCCTCAATCACTCGCTCGTTGAACTGAACAGAATGACTCAAAGTCCTTGCTGTTATTAAAAGAGGAACTACCAGCGCTAAAGGATCAAGAGCATATCCAAGTATACCAAGAAATCCCAGTCCCCATACTGCACTCAATATACCTGACATAACCGGCATGAAGACCATTTGCAGACTTCTTGTATAAATAAACATCAAAGCGACCATGGCCAGGAGAGTGACACAAAAAATGACTTTAGTCTGACCGAGATAACTATATAGATAGCCTCGAACCATTGGGTCTCCAGCAATAGCTACATCTGTATTTTCATCCCTAATAGTATTGGATATTTCCTTTATTTTATTGAATATTACCGGGTAATCAAGGGCGATATCTTCCTGAAACTGAACAGATATCAAGGCTGCTTTCGAGTCCAGCGATACCAGGGATCCATAGACCATATCATTTGTATATACTTTCTGTCTAAGTGCGTCCAGTTCCTCTTTTGTCTCAGGGATCTCGGGAATCAACGGTTTGATTTCCATTCCAAATTTTGATGCCTTAATATCCTTGACTTTTGATTGAGTAATGGAGAAAATCTTGTACCTGTCAACACCCGGCAAAAATTTCGTCTCTTCCGTAAAGTAGGAAATTTTTTTCAGTGTATCCGTATTAAATATATCCCCATCCTTTACAAACACATCAATGTAAAGAATATTTGCGCCCCCGAATATATGTCTGAATTTCTTGTGAAGCTTAACATACTCATGTTTCTGGGGTAAAAGATCACTCAATTCCGTTTTTATTTCCACTTTGCTAATTTGAAAGGCAAAAAAAACAGTAATAACAGAGATGAAGATAAGTATTAGATAACGATTTGATACTATAAACCTTGAGATAGCATGATCCTCGACTACCGGCTTGTTAACATTTGTCTGCATTGAATTATCAGATTTCATTTTTTGCAATTTAATCTCCTAATGAATTTATGATATGTTACAGAATAGTTTAATAACTTAATGTTTATCAATGCTAATTATGAAACTTAAGAATCGTCCCGTGATAGCCAACGGTCCAGATACTTTCACCAGCAATACAGGCTCCTGCCAGGCTGCTAAAAACAACAGTGTCCGGTACAATTTTTTTGAAAGGACTGCCATCTCCGGGGTTTGCAATTATTTCAATAATCGAACCTCTCCCCCCGACCCCAAAGACACCTTTATCTGTAACCAGGATATCAAAAATACTATCCTTGAAGCCATTTGTATCTGAAACCTGAAGCCATGTTTTGCCACCATCTTTTGTGCTTATAACTGTGCCCTCTAATCCTACAGCCCAGCCTTCTGAAGAGTTTGAAAAATCAACCCCAAAAAATGAAACATCCTCACCGACTCCAGAGTTTTGTTTTTCCCAGTGTTCACCCTTATCGGTAGTATGGTAAACAGCTCCAAATTCACCGACAACCCAACAATGCTCACCTAAAAGTGAGAGGCTGTTAAATGCGATGTCCTCTTTAATTGACTTATCCTGCCAGGTTTTGCCACCATCACTGGTAAAAAGAATCAAACCCCAATACCCAACCGCCCAGCCTTCGGATTTATTAAGAAATTCAACTTCAAATAAGTGTTTCTCTGTGCCGCTTTTTTGAGATTCCCATATTTCACCCCCATCCTTGGTATGCAATATAGTACCGTAGTTTCCAACAATCCATCCATTAAGCCGGTCAGTAAAACTTACCGAATATAGGTAATTATCTACCTTGCTATTCTGCGGATACCAGTTTTTCCCACCGTCTTTCGTATGAAAAATCCTACCCCAGCAACCTATAGTCCATCCGTAATCAGCATCAGCAAAATCGATATCATAAAGATCGTCCCGATAAGTGATATGATCTCTTCCCTTTAACTCAGTTTCGATCTTAGACGATTCATGTTGTGGGTTGTCAGTGGAACCATAAATACCGGCGGCACCAAGCATTAAAAGAATAACAACGACAAAAAACAAACCACGAAATTTGTGCATATTTTCTCCTTTCAAAGCCCTTGGAAAAGGGGTGAATCAACTTGAGGCAGGCCAAACTTAATTAAATCTTTAATTATACATTTGATTTTTTCAAACTATTTTGTTTTTTTGATTTTGTCAATGGTTTTATTGCAAAAACAACCTTTTTTTTAATTTCCCCATCACATGTTAATATACTGTTTTATTTGTATGTTATGAATAAACAACTCAGAATTTTTATATGTGCAATCATTGAAATATAAATATAAATTTTCAGATTAATGCTTTCAGTATTATTTAACGTTTTTTTATTTCAAAGTCATTCCATTTTGCTATTGTATTAAGTAATACCGATTTTGTTATAATAATCGAAACTATTCTCAACCCTGAAGCCAATTTCTAGTAACTTCCCCACCTATCAAAAATATTATCACAGTGTAAGAAGACGCTTTTTCCGATGAAAAGAAAAGAATATTATTTAATAAATATTCGGGTTGAAAATTTTGATAAACTCTTAGAAAGGGAGACAGTGGTGCTTCGCACCACTAAATCAAAAGTAGAAACTGTACATTTTGACAAAAAATTTTTACTGCTTGAGTATTACTCTGTAAAATACTTTACATATTCCGTCTGTATTGGCCTCCAACATCATAAAGTGCTGTGGTTATCTGTCCCATGGAGCAGTACTTGACAGTATTCATCATTTCGGCAAATATGTTTCCACCGGAAAGTGCGGTCTGCTGAAGTTTTTCAAGTGCGGCAGAAGATTCATTCTCATTTTTCTTTTTAAATTCAGCCAGTCTTTTAAGCTGAGACTGTTTTTCTTCCTCAGTTGCCCTTGCAAGTTCAACAGATGAATTCACCTCACCATTTCCGGAGTCAGGGTCTATGAAAGTATTTACGCCTATTATGGGGAATTCTCCTGAGTGTTTAAGTGTTTCATAGTATATGGACTCTTCCTGGATCTTGCTACGCTGGTATCCTGTTTCCATAGCCCCAAGGACACCGCCGCGTTCTGTTATCCTGTCAAATTCCATAAGTACCGCTTCTTCAACAAGTCTGGTCAGTTCCTCAACAACGAAGCTGCCCTGATTCATATTTTCATTTTTGGCAAGCCCCCATTCATTGTTAATAATAAGTTGAATGGCAAGCGCCCGGCGCACCGATTCATCAGAAGGAGTTGTAATAGCTTCATCATAGGCATTGGTATGAAGACTATTACAATTATCATATATCGCACAAAGAGCCTGGAGTGTGGTCCTTATATCATTAAATTGAATATCCTGGCTATGAAGGGAACGTCCGGATGTCTGAATATGATATTTAAGCATCTGAGATCGTTCCGAGCCGGAATATTTATGTTTCATGGCAATCGACCAAATCCTTCTTGCAACACGTCCGATCACTGTATATTCCGGATCCATACCATTTGAAAAGAAGTAGGAAAGATTAGGAGCAAAGCTGTCAATAGACATACCCCTTGACAGATAATATTCCACATAGGTAAATCCATTGGCAAGTGTCAGTGCCAGCTGGGTAATCGGGTTGGCTCCTGCTTCGGCAATGTGGTATCCAGATATTGAAACGGAATAGAAATTGCGAACATAGTTTTCAATAAAATACTGCTGAATATCTCCCATCATCTTCAATGCAAACTCAATTGAAAAGATGCATGTGTTCTGCCCCTGGTCTTCCTTTAAAATATCTGCCTGTACCGTACCGCGTATATTTGACAATACATTTGATTTTATCTCTGCATATTGTTCGGCAGATGGTTCGAAGCCTTTATCAGATCTGAATTTTTCAGCCTGCTGATCAATTGCGGTATTCATAAACATGGCAAGTATAATGGGAGCAGGCCCGTTAATTGTCATTGAAACCGAAGTAGAAGGATCACAGAGATCAAAACCTCCATATAGTACCTTCACATCATCAAGGGTACAGACACTGACACCGGAAGTCCCTACCTTACCGTAAATATCAGGCCTCAAATCAGGATCGTAGCCGTAAAGGGTCGCTGAGTCGAAAGCCGTAGACAGCCTCTTGGCCGGATAGTTTGAAGAAAGAAGTTTGAAACGGCGGTTGGTACGTTCAGGATCACCTTCACCGGCAAACATACGAGTGGGATCTTCACCAACCCTTTTTAATGGAAAAACACCTGATGTATAGGGAAAATAACCGGGAAGGTTTTCTCCTCTCAGGAAACTATATATTTCTCCTGGGTCCTTGTAAGAAGGAAGTACAATTTTCGGAATCATGGTATGGGAAAGTGATTCGGAATATAGCGGTATACGTATTTCTTTATCCCTAACATGATATACAAAATCATCACCGCTGAAAGCTTCACGGGTTTCATTCCACTCACTGATAAGAACTTCTGTTTCCGGTTCAATATCATTTTTTGATTTTCTTATCTCTTCATTTAAGACGGCTGTCAACTCAGGGGAATCATTTCCTGTACTTTTGGATAGTGTTTCAACAGTTTCCTCAAGATGCCAGGTTTTTCGGACAGCTTCTGCCTGTTCATCAGTTTTTGAATGATATTTTCTGATCGTATCGGAAATCTCTGAAAGGTAGCGAATCCTTTCAGGAGGGATAATGATTGTTTTTGAAGTTGATGTTGAGCTTTCAGGTTTTGGCAGATTAGAATCAAACCTGATGCCTGTCTTGTCATAAATTGAATCAAGAGCTGCATGGTACAATGCAGTAACACCGTCATCATTAAATTTTGATGCAATTGTACCGAAAACAGGCATCTCTTCAGGACTTTTGTCATACGCATTACGGTTTCTCTGCATCTGCTTGCGGACATCCCTTACGGCATCTTCGCTCCCCCTTTTTTCAAATTTATTAACTACTATAATATCAGCAAAATCAAGCATATCAATTTTTTCAAGCTGGGAGGGGGCACCGAATTCACTTGTCATCACATAAATTGAAAGATCTACAAGATCTATTATTTTTGAATCTCCCTGGCCGATTCCGGCAGTTTCAGCAATAATGAGGTCAAAACCTGAAGCTTTTGTGACATCAATTGCATCAACAAGAAATTCAGGTATTTCAGCATGAGACTTACGGGTGGCGAGACTTCGCATATATAAGCGGGGACTGCCGATGGCATTCATCCTTATCCGGTCACCAAGAAGAGCACCCCCGGTCTTTCTACGGGTCGGATCACTACTGATTATAGCTATTCTGATATCCTGAAGATCATGAAGGAACCTTAATATCAGTTCATCTGTCAATGAAGATTTACCGGCACCTCCTGTACCTGTAATTCCAATTACAGGTATTTTAAGATCTTTTATTTTTTCCTTAACCAGGTCTTTAAGACCGGCCAGATAAACATCATTGTGAAATTCCGTGTCTGCTACTGCACTTATCAGGTTTGCAACCTTAAGTTTGTTATCAGATGAAAGTCCGTCAATATTTATATTGTCCTTATCTATAGTAGAAAAATCAATTTTGGAGACCAAATCATTAATAATCCCCTGGAGTCCCATACTTGTACCGTCTTCAGGAGAATATATTCTGGTAACACCGTATTCTTCCAGTTCCCTGATTTCATCCGGAACAATTACACCACCCCCGCCTCCGAATATTTTAATATGTGAAGCATCTTTTTCTTTCAGGAGATCAATCATATATTTGAAGAATTCAACATGTCCGCCCTGATAACTTGAAATGGCAATCCCCTGAACATCTTCTTCAATAGCTGCATCCACAATCTCGTTAACAGACCGGTTATGGCCAAGATGTATAACTTCCACTCCGGTGTCCATTAATAACCTGCGCATAATATTTATTGAAGCATCATGGCCGTCAAACAAGGATGTTGCTGTAATGACCCGAACATTGTTTTCCGGTTTGTATGGTTTAATATTATCAAACATAAAATCTCCTGATATTAATTACCAGCCATATTTTGGCTCGCTTTTAGTCTTTAACAGATCGATCAACCATCTCCGCAAGGTCAAGGATCTTTATTTCATCTTCAAGGTTTTTTTCTTTGATGGCATCATCTAACATAATCAGGCAGAAAGGGCACGCTGTTGCAAAAGTTTTAGCATCTGTCTCCAAAAGCTGATCACAACGCATACTATTTATCCTGCTACCGATATTCTCTTCCATCCACATGCGGCCGCCACCGGCACCACAGCAAAAGCTCGTATTCTTTTTGCGCTCCGTCTCAACAAGTTTAGTTCCCGGTACTGAACAGGCTATTTCTCGCGGTATATCATAAATTTTGTTATAGCGCCCCAGATAACAGGAATCATGATAAACAACCGCCCCTTCATGATCCATATTAAGCTCAGGTTTAATTCTGCCTTCTCCGATCAATGTTTTTATCAGTTCAGTGTGAGAAATAACTTCGTAGTTGCCACCAAATTGATGATATTCATTTTTTAAAGTATTGTAGCAATGAGGACATGAAGTGACTATTTTTTTCACCCCGAGCTCATTCCACAACTCGATATTTGTCTGTATCATTGTCTGGGCCAGGTATTCGTTCCCAAGTCGTCGGGCTGTTTCACCGCAGCACATCTCGTCATTGCCCATACAGGCAAAATTTACATTTCCCTTTTGCATAAGGCGAACAAGTGATGTGGAGACTTTCTTGTTACGGTCTTCAAATGAACCTGCGCATCCGACATAGTAAAGATACTCAAAGTCAGGGTTTTCAGCCGGCAATTTAACACCAAGGTCTTCAAACCAGTCCCCACGTGAATTGGATGCCAGAGACCATGGATTTGACATATTCTCCCAACCTTTAAAAACAGCGGTTAATTCTTTCGGGAAACGACTTTCCATCTGTACAAGATAACGACGCATGTCAACAATATTTGGTATGTGTTCTATGAGCACAGGGCAGTTTTCAACACAGTGGCCACAGGTTGTGCAGGACCAGAGTACGTCGTCCTTGATGACTTCTCCTGTGAGGATATCTGTATTTTCAAGAATTTCAAGGCACTTGTCGGTTTTTTTACCAAGTTTATTCCAGGCAGCTTGCAGCATAACTGAAGTATTTTTCTTAAGGTGATCACGCTCGTCCATTATGAGAAATTTTGGGGAAAGAGGTTTTTCCGTAAGGTGAGCCGGACAGTTTGCCTGACATCGACCGCATTCTGTACAATTATACATGTCCATAGCGCGTTTCCAGGAAAATTCATCCAGTTTGCTCACTCCGAAAATTGCATCATCACTTTCCAGGTCCTGCTTTTCAAGTTCGCCGTTTTTTTCCGGATTACCGGCAAAAACGCCGGGAAGTGATAATATGACATGAAAATGTTTTCCGTATGGAAGATAGTTCAAAAAAGCAAACACCAGTGCGACATGTCCCCAAAGGCCCATTGAATGAAGAAAAAGCGTTGTCTCGGATGCATTCCCAAGGCCAAACCCCTTCATTATATTCATACCGATGACGCCCATGAAAGCTGTTTTTTGTTCAGGATTATCCGGGAATAAAATAAACAACGTACTGCTGTAAAGAACATCTAACACCATCATGACAAATATCCATACAAGGATCAGGTTAGCCTCCCATGAGAGCGTCATCCGTTCAGGTTTGAGTATCACACGCCTGAATAACGCACCGAGTGTTCCGATCATAACCGCCAGAACAAAGAGGTCTTTTATGAAGGCATAAGCAAGACCGGGAGTTGTCCCGTGTAAACCCGGAATAGACCAGTTCGGCACAAAGCCACGGCCGACAAGGTGTATTGTGTTTATACTTACAGCTAAAAACCCCCAGAAGATCAATACATGGGCAAGACCATGCCATAATTCAAAACGTCTGAAAAACCTTAACTGACCAACTGCATATTTGATCATTGTCACAATACGTGAACCGGGCTTATCCCACCTAATATCCGGCTGCATTACCAATAATGGCAATATGCGACGAAACATGGATAATGAAAAAAAAGCAATTGTAATAAAAAGTAAAACACCCATTAAAACTGGATTCATAGGTCACCTCATATCAGGACTCACGTAAAAAAATAGAT